>DAIQNO010000127.1:0-3054 GCA_036788355.1 Opitutales bacterium
TGCGCTTGGCAATTTTAAATGGCAATTTTTTGGCAATCTCGGCCATTGGCCTAGGTTTCCGAGGAAAGTATCCACCCCGAGCTGGTCGTCGACGTCATCAGGGGTCGATTTGGAAACGAGCGGCCCGCACTTCGCGGGCGTATTTTGGGCTAAGTCCCTGGCTTGGGAACTATTAAGCTGGTGCGGACGGAGGGAATCGAACCCTCGCGACTAGCGTGGAAGGCTAGAGTTCTACCATTAAACTACGTCCGCGATAATTCAAACTGTGAAGGTGGAACCGAGAAGCCGGCGACGTCAACAAGAAACGGTGAGGAAACCTCCTGTGCGGGAGGCTAAAGTGGGGCAGGGGATCGGACGGAGCGAGCAGGGTGGTCTGGCCGGCCAACTTCTTGGCCTTCGCGCCGATAATCGACCTAAGGCGGGGCCCGTCGTCCTAGTTTCGTCCGGGGAACGCTACGCCATGCCTTTCTGCCGGAGGACGAGTTGCAACTGATACTGAAACTCCTCCAGGTCTGCCGGGCTCGGGCGGAAGCCGTCGGAGCTTGGCAGCAGGCCCAAGCGGCCAAACTGGTCGATCTGCCAGCCCATCGACTTTCCGCCGCCAAAGGTCGCCCGACCGCTAAGCATGGCTCCTGGTCGCTTGATGGTGTCCACTGAGACCGTTACCGGACCGCCGTCGAGCTCGGCAGCGGCATCGAGCGGCTCGGCTGGCTCCGTGCTCAACTCATTTTTCGCACCCGGCATGGCGGTTGCAGCGGCGGGCTTGGCTGGCTTCGCGGGCGGGGGCGGAGGCACCAGCTCGAGGTTCAAGTCGTCGATCAAAAAGCGAACTTCCATGAAGGTCATTTTGAGGCCCAGCTCGGCCTCTAAACGGCGCTGCACTTCGGATGGCCCGGCACCGCCGGACACCCACTGGGCCACCGCGTTCTGTTGTTCAGGAGAGAGTTTCATCAAGAGGGAAAGATGCTGCCTGGTTGGGCCAAGCGTCAACGGGATTTCAGGAAATCGCCACCCGCGACCTCGACGGCTGGTCGGCCGCTGCAGCGGGCTCCCTGACGCCAAGGCCACGCAGCCGGGACGGCGGCAACCAGCGATTCCCCTAGGCCGAGAGGTTGGTTTTGCGCTCCAGCAAAGTCAGCAGGCTACGCGCAATTTCGCGAAAAATCTCGGCGGTGGCACTTTGCGGCTGGCCGACGACGATCGGCACGCCGCGATCGGCACCCTCGCGCAGGTCGATGTCAATGGGCACCTGGCCCAGGAATCTCGCATCGAGGCTCTCCGCCACCTTTGCCCCGCCGCCCTGCCCGAAGAGGTATTGTTGGGAGCCATCGGGCATTGGCAGGTACGACATATTTTCGACCACCCCGAGGATGGGGAGGTCCACTTTTGCGAACATCCGCGCCCCGCGAAGGGCCACCCGGTGGGCGGCCGCCTGGGGAGTCGTCACGACGACCACGCCGCTGATGGGCAGGATCTGCGCCATTGATAGTTGGGTGTCTCCCGTGCCGGGCGGGAGGTCGACCACGAGGATCTCCGTGCCTGCCCAATCCACGTCTTCGGCGAACTGCCGGATGGCCTTGGTGATGAGCGGACCTCGCCAGACGACCGGCGAATCCTCATCGACCAGGAGCGCGATGGACATCACGTTGACGCCGTAGCTACGCACGGGGGTCAGCTTGCCGTTCCGCAGCTCGGGCTGGCTGGTCACGCCCATCATCAGCGGCACGGAAGGGCCGTAGAGATCGCAATCGAGGATACCAGCCGCCTGCGGTTTACCGCGAGCGGCCAAAATCTGCTCAAACGCGCAGGCCAGGTTGGTTGAAAAGGTGGACTTCCCAACTCCGCCCTTGCCGCTGGCGATGGCGATGACGTGCTGAACGCCGGGGATCGGCTGGCGGACGGGACTGGCCCCAGAACCGGCGGCGATGGTGCCCTTGGGCTCCGGTTTGGTGACTTGAACCGTCACCTCGAACGACCGGATCTCCGGCAGCGTCGCCAACTTGGACTCGACGGCGGCCTTGAGCTGCGCCGGCACTTGCGGGTCGCCGGTCTTGACGCGCAGGCGCACCCGAGCCACGCCTCTCGTAAAGTCGATCCCGTCGATCAGTCCGAAAGAAACGATGTCACGGGTAAAGCCAGGATAATTGACGGTGCGGAGGGCGTTGGTGATCGCAGTGGTGTTCACGGGACAAAATAGCGACGACTAGGCCCTTGATTCCAACCGAAACGGCTGATTTTGCCCGTTTCCACCTACGAAGTTAACCCTGCGCAGAATTATTCTCCCAGGGCGAAACGCGCAAACCGGCGGATCTGGATGTTTTCGCCGAGCTTTTGCACCTGGCTGGCGATCAATTGCTCGATCGTCTGATCCGGGTTTTTCACAAAAGGCTGCTCCAGCAGGCAGACCGAGGAGAGAAACTTGCTGATTTTGCCTTCAACGATTTTCTCCTGAGCCGGCAGTGGCTTGTCGGCCACTTGGGAAAAGGCGATGTCACGCTCGCGGGCGATCAGCTCTGCCGGGACTTCTTCCCGGCGGACGGCGATGGGGGCGGCGGCGGCAATGTGCATGCAGATGTCGCGTGCGAAAGCCTGAAAGTCCTCGTTTTTGCCCACGAAGTCCGACTCGCAGTTGAGTTCGATGAGCACGCCGATGCGTCCTCCCATGTGGATGTAAGACTGCACGCAGCCTTCTGAAGCGCTGCGGTCAGCTCGCTTGGCAGCTTTGATCGCACCCCGCTTGCGTAGGATGTCGATGGCGGTTTCTTCGTTGCCTTCAGCTTCGATGAGGGCGTTTTTGCAGTCAATCATGCTGATGCCAGTGCGTTGGCGCAGGGAATTGACCATCTGAGCGGTTACTTGGGCCATGAAAGCGAGAGGTTGTGAGGGTTAGCGACGGGTAAATAGGAAGAATGGACGGGTCGGAAATCTAAACTGGCGGTAGCTAAAGCTAGCTGTCTTTGGCGCCGGGAGTGATGGGTTCTGGGGTTGTGGTGCCGGTGGCGGTCGCGAGAGCCTCCTCGCGGATCGGGCGGCGTCGTCCCCGAGCATACTCCG
>DAIQNO010000127.1:3064-6811 GCA_036788355.1 Opitutales bacterium
ATTTCCGGAGAGAGCGTCACTTCGGGCTCGGCGTCAATGTATTCCTGGGGGACAAATTGGGTTAGATTGCGCGGCGTAGCTCCTCCGGTCTCCCGGCGGGCGAGGCCGTTTTGGATAGCCTCGGTCAAGACCTCCAGCACCAGGCGGATCGACTTTACAGCGTCGTCATTACCCGGAATCGGGAAGTCGATCGGAGTGGGGTCGGAATTGGTGTCCACCAGAGCGATGATCGGGATCCCCGAACGGCGCGCCTCGGCCACCGCGATGGCCTCATGCTTCACGTCAACAATCAGCAAGGCACTGGGGATAGCCTCCATGTTCAACATCCCCTCGAAGTTGCGATTCATCCGGGCCATTTCTCGGCGGATGGCGGCAGCTTCCTTGCCGGGCAGTTTTTGCAACGAGCCGTCGCCTTCCATCTGGAGATACCGGCGATATTTTGCCAGTGACTGCTTACAGGTCGCCCAGTTGGTCAAGGCACCGCCGAGCCAGCGGCTGGCGGCGTAGGGCATATTCACGCTGCGAGCGGACTCCCGAAGGATTTCCTGAGCCTGCTTTTTCGTGCCGACATACATGATGGTCTTCCCCTCCGCCACCATTTCCTCGACTGCGGTGCAGGCACGCTCCAGCATCGCAAAGGTCTTTTCCAGGTTGATGATCGAAATGCCGTGGCGGTGGTCAAAGACGTAGGGCTTGCTCTTAGGGTTCCAACGACGAACTTGGTGCCCGAAATGGACGCCAGCGTCGAGGAGGTCGCGGATGGTGATGTTCATGCAGTGTATTCTTGAGGCTCCGTATCCACGCGCAGCGGCCAATCTGCGGCAGACCTTGGATCAGGGTGCCAAGCTTGATGAGGCCGGGCGATGTTTTGGTTGGATTGGTTGGCGGGTTCCTTGTGGCCGGGCAAAGTTCCCTGCAAGCTAAAGATAATCTTCCAGAACGCAGGCCTGCGGCAAGGAAAAAATTGCTCCGGTTTCACGTTTCGGCGATGAGACAGCGTCGCAACTGTGCTAATCCCCGGCTTCCTCACACATAGGGGCGTTCTCGGAACTTCGAGTGCCCGAGGACTGCCGACGGGCTTGGGGAGAGCGACGGAGCCCGGCATCGGCGATCCTGCGTTCTCGCCGACTACGAGGCTGAAACTTCCAGGGCCTTGAGGCGCTGCTCCCGCTCGTTGAGCTGAAGTTCCCACTTTCGGAGGGATTCCAGGCGGTGGTTGAGTTCTTCCTGCTGCTCGTGATGCTGTTGGGAGATCTCCAGCAACCGGTTCTCGCTTTCCGTGATGAAGGCTTCGCGAGCCAGCATTTCCTGGCGGAGGTTCTCGACGCCTTCCTCACGGCGCTTGAGTTCTTTCCACGCCTCGGAGAGTTCTGCGGGTGCATCACCGGCGCCCTTGCCTGGTGTCAGGCCGGAAAGCCCTGGCCCCTCTGCAGCGGCAGAGGCAAAACGACCTCGCACCTCGGCGGCGTCGGTGGCTCGGGGGGTCGCTGCGGAAGGCATCGGTTCCGCCGGAGCCACGCCGTAGGGCCCCCGGAAAGGATCGTGAGACGAATTACGGGTCGCGTTCGACAACCGTTCCAGGATTTTCTTCCGCGGTGAATCAAACTTGGCAAAATGCCGACCCTTGATGAACGCCACCGGGATCATGGCGTCCAGTTGTAAACCGGTAACCTCCTCCAGGTTCCGATAATCTAAGTCGGGGCCGATGGTGATGATCGCTTTTCCATCGTATTGATCGGCAAAAAGGACGAGATACTGCACCTTTGGGTCCGCCCACAGCATCCGGATGTTGGCGTGATGCTCGACGTTAGAATGGCTGAGCAGCTCGTAAAGGGTAAATTCGTGGAGTGAGTCGTCCATAAGCTTTTATTCTGTCTAATCGCCCGAATCACTCGTTTTGTCGATGCGTTTTCCGAAAAGGGGTCGCATTGTAACATTGTTGTAACATTTAAGCCGATGCGGTTCAGGTGTCTCGCGAGCCCCTGGCACTGAACCAGATAACCGCCGACGCGCACCTCTCGTCGGGACGGCTCAGTTTTCCGGGCGGCGTTGGGCAGCGCATTTCGGATGACCAATCAGCCGATGAGCGCCCTAAACTCTGCATTTCGCGCGAGAATGGCTCGCCTTTTCCCAGATTTTGGCTGATTTTCAGGGTGATGAGTCAAGTTGTTCTGAACGTCCTTGGCAGTGAGCTTCGCCCCTGCTGTTACGAACCCCGCACCGGGTTTTATCGCGACGGCTACTGCCGCACGGGCACCGAGGACTCGGGGCTACATATCCTGTGTGCCGAAATGACCGAGGATTTCCTGAAGTTCAGCGTCAGTCGCGGCAATGACCTCATTACGCCGCGCCCGGAGTATCAATTCCCAGGGCTACGCCCCGGTGATCGTTGGTGCCTCTGCGTAATGCGTTGGGTCGAGGCGTGGCGCCACCACTGTGCCCCCCCGGTGCTCCTCGATGCGTGTCCGGTCAGCGTCCTGGAGTTTGTGCCGCTAGCGACGCTGCGCCAGTTCGCCCTCGCCTCAAGCTAACAGTTTTTAGCATGAAGATTCTTCAGAGAATAACGTTGACTTATGACCTAGCGGCGAGGAGTCTCACTGGCGATGAGTTCCTCTACCTACGCCTTGCCCTTTCCTGAGCTTTCGCCGGAAGCTGCCGCTCGCATGGTCGCCCACGGCCAGACGATCGGTTTTTCCGGGTTTACCCCGGCGGGTGCCGCCAAAGCCTTCCCCAAGGCCCTGGCGGCCTTCGCCAAAGAGGAACACGCCAAGGGGCGCCCGTTTAAGGTCAACGTCGTGACCGGTGCCTCCACGGGGGAGAGCCTCGACGGTGAACTGGCCCGAGCGAACGCCGTCGGTTGGAGGACGCCCTATCAAAGCGACCCCGACCTGCGGAAGCTGATCAACGAGGGCAAGGCCGAGTTTTTCGACATGCACCTGTCGGTCGTGGCCCAGGCCGTCCGCTACGGCTTTCTGGGTAAGCTCAACTGGGCGGTTGTGGAGGCCTGTGACCTGACGGCGGACGGCGAAGTGGTGCTGACTACCTCGGTCGGGGCCAGCCCGACCTTCCTGGCCCACGCGGAGCGGATCATCATCGAAATTAATAGTGCGCACCCCACGGCCTTGCGGGGGCTGCACGACATCTACGAGCCCCGCGACCCGCCCCACCGTCGGGAATTACCCATTTACGCGGCCAGCGACCGCATTGGCAGCCCCGTGTGCCGCGTCGATCCCCGCAAGATCGTCGGGATCATCCGCACCAACATCCCTGACGAGGCCAAGCCGTTCAAGGATCCGGATGCCATTACCAAGAAAATCGGCGAGAACGTGGCCGATTTTTTGGCGCGAGAGATGCGCGACGGTCGCATCCCCAAGACCTTTCTGCCGATCCAGTCTGGCGTCGGTAACATCGCCAACGCGGTGCTGGCGGCGATGGGCGACCACCCGGACATCCCGCCCTTTGAACTCTACTCCGAGGTGATCCAGGACAGCGTGATCGACTTGATGGATCGCGGCCGCATCACCTTTGCCAGCGGCACTTCCCTGACCATTTCGACGGACAAGCTGGCCTACGTTTACGCCAATTTGGAGGCGTTTAAGGGCAAGATGGTGCTGCGCCCGCAGGAGATTTCCAACAGCCCCGAAGTCGCCCGCCGCCTCGGCGTCATTTCGATCAACACAGCTATCGAGGTGGACATCTTTGGCAACGTCAACAGCACCCACGTCCTCGGGAAGAACCTGATGAACG
>DAIQNO010000128.1:0-1435 GCA_036788355.1 Opitutales bacterium
TGGGTTGACTGGGACTCGAACCCAGAACCTACGGATTAAAAGTCCGCTGCTCTACCATTGAGCTATCAACCCGCAATCTAAGATGTTACCGTCGCTCACTCCTGCGGGTCAAGGCGGAAAATGCGCCCCGATGCACTCCGTTGATTGCTTCGCGACGGATTGAATTGAAGGCTGGGGCCGGGCGGAGGGCTGCTGGGTTGGGTCGGTTGACGTGGGGGGTGCCGGTGGGGGTTCCCAGCCGAAGAGCTGGATGCGCTGGCGTTGGGCGGCCTCAAGGACGGCTGGTTTATCGAGCATCAGCACGCCGTCGGCCCGGAGGGCAGCAGCCCGGATGCCGTTTTGGGCGAGAGTCTCGACGGTCGTCAGGCCAAAGACGGGCACGTCGAACCGGAAATCCTGGCACGGCTTGATGGTCTTGATGAGGAGCGCTTCCTTAGCCCGGAAACTGCCGGCTCGGGCCAGCATGGCGTCGGTGCCCTCGAAAGCTTCCACCGCCAGGACGGTGCCGCGAGCAACCACGAGGCTCTGGCCAATGTCCAGCGACGCGCTGCCTTCCGCCAGGCGCAACCCCACGGCTAAGGCTGCCGGGGAGAAGCGTCGCCGGGGACCTGCCATCAGGCCGGTGGTCGCGAGCTGGTCGTCGAGGAACGCACGGGCATCGAGCAGGCGGCACTGTTTTTGGGCGAGTTCATCGGCGATGGCTCCGAAGATCGTTTCGGCGTTGCGTAGGGGCAGGCTGGCGAGGATGCGGAAGGCTTTCCAGTCCGGATGGAGCCCTTGGAACAGTCGGCGCGGGCTGAGTTGGCCAGCCATCAGGGCGCTGCGGGCACCGAAGTCCTGAACCGCCCGCAGCATCCGACCGAGCTGTCCGACCTTGAGCACCACCCGGTGCTCAGGGGAGAACCGGGCAATCAGGTCAGGATCCGTTTCTCCCTCGAAAGCGATCAACCGCGTCGGGATCGCAGCCGCCCGAAGCCGCTCAGCGAGGAGGCTTGGGTAGCGGCGCTGTCCGGCAATCAAAGCCACCGGCAACGTTGGGTCGAAGTCGGCTGGCAGAAACCGGGAGAGCTGCTGAACAGGGGCGGGTAAGGAGGCTTCGGGCACAGCGCGGGAGGTTTCGGGCGGGGGGCACTTCGACGGGGAAGCAGGCGCGCAGCGAGGCTTTACGGTTTCCGGTAGCTAAACTTCTGCCAGAAGCCCGCGCCTAGTAATCTTTCTCGTAAACATAGCCATTGGGCCCTTCGAAGTAGAGGACTCGCAGGTCGGCGTCGCGCCCTAGCCAGCGGATCGGTGCGGGATCGTCGAGCACGATGTCCCCGACATTGAAGAAGTTGCCATCGATGATGATCCGCTGGGAGGTGGTTCCACTGATGAAAAGCCGCGCCACCGCCTGGCGGATTTCCGGGCTGGCGCGGGGCGCGTTGGCTCCAGACCC
>DAIQNO010000128.1:1445-6722 GCA_036788355.1 Opitutales bacterium
GGTTAGCGGTCGGGCCGACGAACTCCAGTGCCACGACAGGGGCCGGGGTATTGCTGGGGACGATTTCTCGGGTAGTTACCTCGGCCTCGGCGGAAGGAATAAAGACCTCCTCGGCGGGTGCCTCGGTGCCTTCAGGTTGGCCTGCGGGTTGCTCATTAACGGCGGCCAGGAGCGCGGTGAGCATCGCTTGGCGGTCGTCGTTGAGTTCGGCGGCGTCACGGGCGCGGCCAATCAGGCGCCCTGGGAGGGACTGCGGGTTTTCTCGTAAAACGCCAGGTTGTTGGGTGGTGGTGGCGCTGGACTCAGTCGGTGGGATGGCCGGAGTCGCAACGGCGGGGTTCAACGGGGCTTGGTCGGGACTTGAGGCTCCCGTGGGTGAGGCCACAGTGCCCACCGCCTGGCTCTCACGAGAGCGTTCCCCCGGTCTGTCGCCCGCCGCAGTGTTGACCGCCGGAGTGTTGACCGCCGCGACCGACGTGTTGGCAGTGAGGTTTTCCCCTTCAGTGGTGGGCGTGGTTGACCAGACGGCAAGGAGGATCAGGGCGACGATGCCGCCGATCACCAACACCCCAAAAATGGCCACGGCGATGATGATCGGAGCATGATTTTTTTCCGTTCCGGCGCCCTTAGCACTGGTTGCGGCGGTCGCAGCGGCAGGGCTTACGACCGCCGTTGTGGGGCCAATTCTGGCGGCTTTGCCGCTGGGTGGGCTGAGGTGAGCCCCGGCAGGGCGAGCACCGGGGAGTGGCGGTGGCGGTGGCGCAAAGTCGGGATCGGTCGGCTCCGGAAGCTTTTTGAGACGGAGCCCGGCAGCGCTGGCAGCGGGGCCAGGGTCATCGGGCTGGCCCGGTGCGATGATCGGCGGGGGCAGGTCGTTTTGCGCCAGTGCTTCCCAATCGCGATCTTCTTGGCTCATTGCGGGTTTTGCGCTGCCGATTCCCGGAAATGGAGCTTTGCTACGGCTGTCCGCCGCCTTAGCTCCGCCCGTTGGCAGGAGCGGCCCAGCAGGTGGACTCGGTGGCGGGAGGAAAGCTGGCAGCATCGGCGGTGGTGGCGGCGTGTCTGCCGGCGGGCCAGAGAGCCTTCGGCGCAGAGTCGAGCGCAGGTTGGGCTCAGCCGACGGAGTCCCCGCAGAGGCTGAAGAATCCGCCGGTGGTGGTGGCGGGGGTAGCGGGGTTTTCGCCGCGGGTGCCTGGGAAGCCGACAATGGCCCCGGTGGTGGTGGCCCAGGCGGTGGGATGTCGGCGGCGGCAGCGGAACCCTGGCTCCGTCGAACCGGCCCGGCGGGTGGAGCCCCATTTCCGAAAGGCCCCGGTGGCGGCGCCCCGCCGCCGGTGGTCGGAGCATCGTCGGGACGTCCCTTGCGCTTCAACGACAGGCGCTTGGCACTTTCATTGAAACTGTTTTCGGTATTCGGCTCCTGACTCATCGATAAAACGGATTTCTTGGGTGAGGATCTGGCTGATACGAATTCTCGGATTATTATGCACCAGGGAGCCCAGCCGGTAAACCTGATTGTTCATCAGCACCCGACTATCCGACCCCGCTACGCGCACTCCAGTAATGCGGGATGCTTCGAGAAACGCAATCACTGCTGGGTCGGACTGGCTGGCAAGATTGGGCTGGGGCAGTGGGGCCTCCTCGGGGCGCAGGAGCTGCCCGCCAACGGCGACCGTGCCGGTGGTCGCCGTGCCCGCTGGAGCAGGCAGCGCGCCCTCTCTTGCAGGGGTGGCAACCTCCGTCACTTCGCGACGGGTAGTGGAAATGACCGGCGGGGTGGGCTCGATGGCAGGCGGCGCCGTCACTGGGGCACGGGCCGGTGGCGTGTTGGCCATCGTCGGCGGCACCAGGGGTCTAGAAGGGGGCTCGATCGACCCCGCTGTTACGGGCGGAAACGCGTTGGCAGCAGCGTCGGAAGTCCCCGCAGGTGGTGTCTCTGCAAGTACGGGTGCTTCCGCCGAGGCCGCGAGTCGAGCCTCTGGCCTCGGCACCGTGGGGTTGACCTCGGCGGAAATGACAGCGGATTCCGGCGGATTTCCGACGGCACTGCCGGTAAGGTTGCTGGCGGTCGATCCCGTCGGCGTGGTGCCGGCAGCGGTTTCCCCCGTCTGAGCCGTCGGCGTGGCGACCCTTTCACTGGCGATACCCGTTGGCCGCCAAAATAGAACTGTCAACACCGTGACCAATAGGCAAAACAAGGCCACCGCGACGACCCATCCTAGGCGGGGTGGCACGCTCTTGGGGGCGTCCCGGTGCTCCGGCTCATCCAGCTCGGGTTCTCCTGGCCACGCTGCGGCTGGTAGCGGCCGTGCGGTCGGCATCGGGGCGGGGCGCGGCACCGGCTCCAGGCGCGGCACAGCAGCGGGCCCTCGCTGGGGAACCGCCTCGGATACCGCGGGCGACCGCAACGGCGCCTGCCGGGCGACCGGTGGGGCACCTGCCGGGGGAATCAACGGTCGGGCAACGGCCCGGCTGACGGTCGGGCTTTCCACCTTCGGGGCGGGGCTAGTCGCTCCCGCGTGCCCACGGTGCTGGCGACCGGTGACGACCCGTGCCTCGGCCAGGGCTGCCGCGTCGGCCTCGTCGCGCTCCCGCTGGGCCTTTTTCAGGGCGTCGTTAATCAATGACATGGTGAAACCAAGGTTGGCGGGCTGAAAGGCAAGGAGACTCGGTTGGGTTGAGGGCTGGTGAGAAGCGGGAGCGGGTTTCCGAAAAACAGGGCAATGTAGTTCGCTTCGCAATTCACGACAACCGCTCGATGTCGCGCCGGGCCCGCTGAACATCCCAGAAGCTCACCTCATCAGCGTCGCGGACGTAGGCCGACAGGATGGCCTTGTCGCAGAGGTTATTGATGAGGCGCGGCGTGCCACGGGTCAGGCGGTAGATGACGCGGAGCGCTCTCGGCGTGAAGCGCGGTCGTCCCTGGCTGCCCGCGATGGTCAGGCGGTGTTGGATGTAGGCGGCAGTTTCCGTGCGGGTGAGCTGCGACAGGTCGTAGTAAACCAGCACCCGCTGGCGCAGCTGCCGGAGCCGTTTTTCCCGCAGTTTTTCCTTAAACTCCGGCTGGCCCATCAAGATAATCTGCAACAGCTTCTGGTCGTCCGTTTCGAGGTTCGAGAGCAGCCGCACCTGCTCCAGCACCTCAAAGCTGAGGTTCTGGGCCTCGTCGATAATCATCACGATCTCCTTACCCGCGTTGATGCGCCGCAGCAGAGCCTCGTTGAGCATCCCCGTGGGGTCCACCTGGTTTTCGGGCATCGGCTCGCCCAACTCTCGCAAAATCGCCCAGATCAGTTGCTGCTCGTTGATCCGGGGATTCAGAATCAGCACCGTTTCAGTGGTTTCAGGCGGCAGTTCATCCAGCAGGCAGCGGCACAGGGTGGTCTTGCCGCAACCCACCTCACCCGTCAGCACAATAAATCCCTTCCGCTCCCGCACGCCGTATTTCAGGTGCGCCAAGGCGTTTTGGTGGGTCGGGCTGAGGTAAAGGAAACGCGGGTCTGGCGTCACATTGAACGGCATCTCCCGCAATCCGTAGTAGGTCTGATACATCGTCGAGCCCAGCTTATGGCAGCGTCCCGCAGCACTGTCGATGCCAGACCGCCCGCCTGACCGGATAACCCCAGCCAGCCCCCTCCAGCACCTGACAACCGCAGAGCGGAGAGAGGGTCGCCGTCTCTTCGGGCCGCAGCCCGTTGCCCCCAACCTTTTTGACTACCGCCCCCCTTTCCTCGGAACGCCCTCTGCGCTCTCGGCGTCCTCCTGTTTGAACCCAATGTTGGGAGCCACGGCACGTTGCATCCACGCGGGATCGCGATGCTGCGCCACTTTCCACCAACATTTTGCCCCTACGGGGCAAGAATCGCCGACCTCATCCAATCCCCTCTGCGCTCTCGGCGTCCTCCTGTTCCAAACAAAAACCCCCGCCACACCACCGGCACTGCTCATTTTCGGGGGACGTTTACCCCTGGACAATGGCCGGAGAAACGTCACCACTATGCACTACCACTTAACCTGTTGATGGTCAGTGGTTAGTAAAACTTTTGGCTCTGGAGCAACTGGAGTGATACGAAGTCTGGCTTTTATCGGCGTTTTTTGGTACAATAACAGCTTGAATGCCAACCTAAACGCAAACCCCCAACCCTAGCTCCCCGATCACGCCTCACCCCTCCCTATGATGTCCCTACTCTACCCAGCTTTCCCACCACCTTCCGCCCAGAACCCCCACCGTTGCGCCGATTCAGCCAAGTCCCGACGTTTTCGGCACCAGGGAAAGCGCATTTTCCGGTTGCGTTTCCGGGTTGGCGCACTTTAGCTCTTCCTTATCTCGGGGTGCTGCTGCTGGCGGCTGAGAGGGTGCGAATCGCCGCGCCAAACCCGTAAACCTGATCCGGGTAATGCCGGCGGAGGGAAAGTAATGAGCCAAGACGACCATTTAGACATCCGCTGGAGGCAGCGCTTCGCGAATTTTCGTAAAGCGCGGGCAGTATTGGGCCGTATGATTTCCGTTGAGGGTGAGTCTGAGGTCAAACATCTCGGAGTGATCCATGCGTTCGAGATGACCATTGAACTCGGCTGGTTGACGCTTCAGGATATTTCTAAACAGAAGCTAAACCCTACTGCCAATGCACGCGATGCCATCAAGTTTGCGCTCCAACAAGGATTGATCCTAGATGGCGAGGGTTGGTTAAATGCCCTAAAGTGCCGTAATCGAACGGCCCACACCTACGATGAAGTAACCTCTAAGGAAATTGCCGAACGGATTGAAGGCGAGTTCGTTGCCCTCTTCGATCAACTGGTTTTGACCTTAGAACATTGGGGGGCTGAACAACCGTGACAGGGTTGCCTGAGCATCAAATGCCGCAGCTCATCAACGTCCTGCGGCAGTTCCAGAATGTCGAAAAGGCGGCTTTTTTTGGCTCAAGAGCGAAGGGAAACGCCGAACTGGGCTCGGATGTCGATATCGCCCTCTATGGGGCCGACATTGACCACCAAGATGTCTGGCGCATCCATGACCAACTCGAAGAAGGCACCACGCTTCCTTACTTTTTTGACGTTCTGCACTACGAAACCCTCTCTGACTCTGATGTTAAGGCCCATATTGACCGCGTAGCCCTTTACTTTTATGACCGAAACCACTTCCAGCCTCTTCCCCGCCTCGACCCGTTGCTATATTAGCGGGTCTCGCCCCGATCTGCGCGTGCCGATGCGCGAGATCGCCCTTTCGCCGACGCGTCTGCCCGATGGTCGCCAGGTGCCGAACGCCCCGGTGCGCGT
>DAIQNO010000129.1:0-6690 GCA_036788355.1 Opitutales bacterium
GTAACACCGGCCACGCCGAGGTCGTTCAGGTGACTTTCGACCCGGCGGTGCTCCCATTAGAGCGGTTGCTTGAAATCTTTTTCGTGCAACACGACCCCACGACCCTCAACCGGCAGGGCGCCGATGTCGGCACGCAATACCGCTCGGCGATCTTTTACCATTCCGAAGCCCAACGGGAAACCGCCCTCGTCATTAGAGCTCGGCTCGATGCCGGTGGCGAGTTCCCCAGGCCGATCGTCACCGAAGTTACCGCTGCGGGGCCGTTTTACGTCGCTGAGGGCTACCACCAAGACTATGCTGTGCACAACCCCAATCAGCCTTACGTGCTGAACGCTTCGGCACCCTACTGCCGGGCGGTCATCGCCCCAAAACTCCGGAAACTCGGCCTCGAGTAGTGGGTTCCCCAAGGGTTGAACACCACCGCCGCAGGCCTCGAGAGTCGACACCCCCGGCAGCTTTGTAACCCTAGATCACCATCGCCATGGCTTCGGGGATGGCGTTGTCCCAGAGGCGACGGAGGTCGTTGACATCCCAGTCCAGCTTGCGCTCCAGGTGCGGGGCGCGAACCGTGAGGCGACCTGACGTGTTGACGGTGCCGATGCCGTCAGCCGTCACCCCGTAACGTTCAGCATCGTGGACGATGCGATCGACGGAGATCGGTCGGCAGGCGATCAGGAAGTGCCCTTGGCTCTCGCCAAAGAGGACTTCGTCGATGCGCTGGACGGGCAGCTCACGGAGGTCGATGTCCGCTCCGAAGTTCTTATTTTCGCCGAAGAGCATTTCGGTGATGGCCACCATCAGGCCGCCTTCGGAGAGGTCATGGGCCGCCAGGACGCGGTGCTTGTCGATCTGAGTCCGCATAAAGTCGGATTGCATCGCCTCCTTTTCGAGGTTCACGGGCGGGCAGTCTCCGGTCTTCAGGCCGTAAACGATTTCGAGGTAGAGGGAGGCTCCGAGGTGCTTCGGGACGTCGCCAATCAACACCAGGGCGACATCGCCGCTGGGCACGACCTGCCTCGTCACGTAGGTGGAGTGGTCGAGGACGCCGACAATCGAGATCACCGGGGTTGGGTCGATCGGTTGGCCCTCATTTTCGTTGTAAAGGGAAACATTTCCGCCAATGACGGGCAGATCGAAGAACTCGCAAGCCTCGGCGAGGCCGCGGATGGATTCTTTCAGCATCCAGTAGGACTCTGGTTTCTGGGGGTTGCCAAAGTTGAGGTTGTTGGTGAGGGCCAGCGGTCGCGCTCCCGAGCAGAGGAGGTTGCGGAGGCATTCCACAACGGCGACCTTCGTGCCTTCGGCGGGGTTGGCCCAGACATAGCGCGGGTTACAGTCGTTGGCGACGGCGATATACTTATCCTTTTTTGGCCCGCCGAGTCGCAAGCGGATCACGGCCGCATCGGACTGGCCGGGCCCAGACCAGGTGCTGGCACCGATGGTGTGGTCGTATTGCCGATAGAGCCAGCGCTTGCTGGCGATAGTCGGGTGCCCGATTAGGCGACGTAGCACCTCGGTGAGCACGTCGTGGTCGGCCACCGGCAGCTCGGCCTGGTTCCAGGCTTGGGTCTGGGCAAGGTAGGCGGGCGGTTCAGCGGGAGGGTTGCAACGTGGGGTCTCGTCGGTCAGCGACCGAGAGGGGATCGAGGCGACGACTTGGCCGTTGTGCTTGACCACCATCCGGTCGCCCTCGGTCACGTGCCCAATCAGCGCGGCATGAAGGTCCCACTTTTCAAAAATGGCCTGAACTTCTTTCTCCTTGCCAGCCTTGACGATGACCAGCATCCGCTCCTGGCTCTCGCTGAGCAGGATTTCGTAGCTGTTCATTCCGGTTTCCCGCTGCGGCACTTTGTTGAGCTCGATTTCGATGCCGACTTTGCCCCGAGAAGCCGTCTCCGAGGTGGCGCAAGTCAGCCCAGCGGCCCCCATGTCCTGGATGCCGACGATCAGGTCGTCGGCGTGGCCCATCATCTCCAAGCAGGCTTCCATCAGGAGCTTACCGATAAACGGGTCGCCTTTTTGAACCGCCGGGCGATCGGAGTGGGAATCGTCCGAGAGGTCTTTACTGGCGAAGGCGGCCCCACCCAGGCCGTCGCGCCCGGTGGCGGCTCCGACGTAAAAGACGGGATTGCCGACTCCGGCGGCCTTACCGCGGCGGATTTTGTCGCTCTTGAGGATGCCGATGCAGCCGACGTTGACCAGGGGGTTGCCCCGGTAGCACTCATCGAAGTAAACATCGCCCGCGACATTGGGCACGCCGACGCAGTTGCCGTAGTGCGCGATCCCCTGGACGACTCCGCGGAGCAGGTGGCGGGTATGGGAAAGGTTCAGCTGGCCAAAGCGGAGGGAGTTGGTCAGCGCTACTGGGCGGGCCCCCATCGTGAAAATGTCGCGCAGAATGCCGCCGACGCCAGTTGCTGCCCCCTGGAAAGGCTCGACCGCGCTGGGGTGGTTATGAGACTCAATCTTGAAGCAGATGGCCCAACCGTCATCGAGGTCTACGACTCCGGCGTTTTCCTCGCCCGCCTTGACGAGGATCTGGTTGCGCATGTCAGGGTCCGACTTCGCTTTGGGCAGCGCCCGCAACAGGTGGCGGGTGTGCTTATACGAGCAATGCTCAGACCACATCACGCTGTAGATGCCCAGTTCGGTCAGGTTAGGCACCCGTCCGAGGACCTTCTGGATGCGGTCGTATTCCTCGGGGGTGATGCCGTGGCGGGCGACCAGCTCCGGGGTGATGGTGATTTGATTGAGCTCAGCGGAGGTCATGCAGGGTTCTGGAAAATTGGGGAGGCGTGGGTGATGCGGCGCGGTGAGGCCGGTAAGCGCTTTCGGGTAAGGAGCAACGGAAACTCAGGTAAGCTACGCTGCCCCGGCTCCTTCAGCGGGTTGGGCGCGGAGGCGGGCCTGGTAAAGGAAGGCCTTGAGGAAGCCGACGCCGTCGGTGGTGGCATGGAGATCCTCCTCGACGGCCCGTTCCGGGTGGGGCATCAGGCCAAAGACGTTGCCCTCGCGGTTGCGGATGCCCGCGATGTCGCCCATGGAGCCGTTGGGGTTGTCCGCGTAACGCAGCAAAATCTGGCGGTTGGCTTCCAGTTCGGCCAATCCAGCGGGGTCGATGCGGTAGTTACCCTCACCGTGGGCAATGGGCAGGCGGATGGACGGCCCGAGGTTGTCGCGGTTGAAGTAGTCGAGGCTGTCTTCGACCTTCAGGGTCGTCCACTCGCAGCGAAACTCCAGGCAGGCGTTGCGGATCAGGGCACCTGGCAGGAGGCCCATTTCGCAGAGGATCTGAAAGCCGTTGCAGATGCCGAGGACCAGCCCGCCGTTGTTGGCGAACTCGCGGACGGCTTTCATCACCGGGGAAAACTGGGCGATGGCTCCCGCGCGGAGGTAGTCTCCGTAGGAGAACCCGCCGGGGATAATCACGGCATCAGCCGCCGCCAGGGTTTCGCGTTTATGCCAGAACAGCTTGGTGGGCTGTTGGAACACGCTGATCATGGCGTAGAGGGTATCGCGGTCGCAGTTAGAACCGGGCAGTTGGATGATGGCGATTCTCATGTCGGTCGGTTAATCCCTACTTTCCCCAGGTTGCCCCATGCTGTCCAGCCTTGATTGCTGGTGGACGCCCGGGCGGAACGCAATTTCGCCCGACCAGCGGTTTTCCTAGCTCGACCGAAGTTTCTGGCCAAAGTGGGAGAGTCTCCGGTGAAGTGGGTCAAAGTTCGCAGGTTTCCGGTGAAGTGGGTGGGCTTCCGGTGAGGTGGGTGGGCCTCCGGTGGCAACTCTCGGCTGGCCAACCGGCAAGGTTTCAGAAACGGTCAGGAGGCCAAGATCTTGGAGGAAAGGTAGGTTGGATGAACTTTCTGGGGATTGACTACGGGGAGAAGCGGATTGGGTTGGCGGCCGGGGATGATACCCTGGGGCTGGCTTTGCCGATTGCGGCGGCGGTGGGGCCGACGGTGGAGAGCCGCCTGGTGCAGATCGGAGAGGAGATTAAGCGGCGCCAGGTCGGGGCTCTGGTCGTCGGCTACCCGCTGCATCTCGATGGCCGGGTGAGTGCCAAGGCCCGCGAGGTGGATGCTTTCATTGCGAAACTGGAGGCCCGCTTTGGCCTGCCATGCTTCCGCAGTGATGAGCGGCTGACCTCGCAACAGGCGGCCCAGGAGGTGCCGCGGGCCAAGCGAGGAGCCCGGTCGATCAAAGCTCAGCAGTCGGAACGCCGCTCCGGGGCTCTCGATTCTCGGGCAGCGGCCTTGATCTTGCAAGACCACCTCGACGGGCTGGCTTTTCGGCGCGGTCAACCACTGACCGGTGATTCCCGAGACCCTACCGGCGACGACCAGGATTAAAAACCCGCAGTAGAGTCAGTCTGCTTTTTCTATCTGATTGCTCAGCAGTCTGTGAATACAGGGCAACCTTAGTGGCTCAGCCACACTGAGCCGTTGAGTTGAGCAGAACCTCGATCTCCGGAAAACCGGGAGGACTGAGGTGAGGCCGATCCCGACAGGAGCGCCTCAGACTGCAGCGGCCTTGGCCTCGAACTTGGGCAACAGGTAGGTCGCGCAGGAATCCAGCGAGGCGAGTTGGGGGTAGTCCTCCTCGGGCACCTCGATGCTGTGCTGCTTTCGAAGTTCCATGACGATATCGAGAAAGTCCATGGAATCGAGGTCGAGTTGGTCTCGCAAGCGCACCGAGGGATCAACAGAGGAGATGTCTTCGTCGGGTGCAATGTCTGCGATGATATCGAGCACGATTTTTTGTACGGCGTCAGGAGTCATGTCGTTGGAAGATAGTGGGAGCGGGAAAATGGGGCAGGGCCGCAACGAGATCGGGGATCGCTGGTGCGGTAGGGGCTCTTTGAGGAAGGATTAAGGGTCGTAGCGACGGATGATCAAGGCGGAATTGATACCTAGCATACCGAAAGAGCTGTTGAGGATGGTGTCAACCCGCGGGAGGGTTTTCGGTCGGTTGATGACGAGGTTGGTCATCGCGCACTCCGGGTCGAGTTCCTCGATATTGATAGTGGGGTGGACGATGCCGTCGTCAAAAGCGGGGAGATTTCCGGCGAGTTCGAGGGCACCGGCGGCCCCCATGGCGTGGCCGATAAAGCTCTTGGTGTTGTTGATGTAGGTGCTGCTGCTGCCCTCAAAAACCTCCCGCACGGCGACCATTTCTTGCTTATCGCCCTGGGGGGTCGAGGTGGCGTGGGTGTTGACGATCTGGATGCCCTCAGGGGTCAGTCCCGCCCTGGCGAGGGCCAGCCGCATGCACTGGGCCTGACGCTCCGGGTTGGGCAAGACCGCGTCGGTGGCGTCGGAGTTGATGCACCAACCGACGAGCTCGCCGTAAATCCTGGCGCCGCGCGCCAGCGCGTCGTCGAGGCGTTCCAGGGTGTAGAGGCAGCCTCCTTCGGAAATGACGATGCCGTTACGCCCGAGGTCGAACGGGCGGGAGGCTCTGGCGGGATCGACATGCTGCGCCAGGGCTCCCTGATTTTGGAAACCGGCGAAAATACCGAAAGTGTGGATCGATTCACTGACGCCGCCGGCAATGGCCAGGTCGATTTCGCCGAGCATGAGCTGCTGGGCACCCTGAATCAGCCCGGCATTACCGGCGGCGCAGGCGGCACCGATGCAGTAGTGTGGCCCGGTGATCCCCAGGCCCATGGTGACCTCGCCAGCGGGGTTGTTGGCGACGGTGCGGGGGTTGTGGTGGTGGGTCCAGAACTTAGTATCGTAGCCGAATTGCGAGATGTTGAAGATCTCGTTTTCGGTCTCGACATTACCATGCTCCGTCGTGCCGATGAAAACCCCCACGCGATGCCGGTTTTCGGCGGTGATGGCCAATCCTGCGTTGGCCACGGCCTCATGGGCGCAATAAATCGCGATGGAGCCGGCCCGCGTGCTGGTGCGGAGATCCTTGCGGGTCTGGTATTTCCGGGCGTCGTAGTCGCAGACCCCAGCGTTTTGCTCGCCCATGTAACGCACCGCAATGCGCTGAATGCGGGCGACCCCAGCCAGAAGATTGGCGCGATACTCGGCGAGGGTGTTGCCGTTCGGGGCGGTCAGACCCAATCCAGTGATGACGATGCGTGGTCGCGGGTGCATGTTGGCGCGGTGAGTCTGGCTGAGGCAGCAGCATCCTCAAACGGGCACCTTAAAGCAATCTTGGGTCGCGAGGAAAAGGCAAAAGTTTGCTAGGTCTGGGAACTCATGTCCCAGCGGAGGCCACCTTCCGGGCAGTTTAGGTTTTACAGACGGCCCTTGGTCGTCAAAACTGCTCAAAGTTATGAGCGATCCTGGCCACTATACCCTCAGCGATGTCCAAGAAGTCGAGCTGCGCGACAACCTGAAGCGCTGCACGCCAGAAACCGTAGAAGCCGCCGTCGCCTTTCGGCGCACCGGTGAGGTCAGCTTCCTGCCGACCATTATCCTGGGCATCATTTCGAAGTTCGTGGAGCCCGATGTGCGCCCGAAGTTGGACGGCCCCAACGATGATCTGCGCATCCTCGATGACCTTGGGGTCGATTCTCTGACGCTGATCGAGATCGTGACGATGGTCGAGGAAACGCTCGACATGAAAATCGAAAACGAGGAGCTGGCGAACCTCCGCACCATCGGCGAGGTAAAGTCTTTCGTGGCGACCAAGGTGCAGGCTTAGGCGGATTTTTGGGCTGGAGGAAGGTGG
>DAIQNO010000130.1:0-6668 GCA_036788355.1 Opitutales bacterium
ACGATAATTTACGCTTGGAGTTCTGACAATCCAGGTGAGTTACCGCCTTTTGATGCGCTGCAGGCGGCGTTGGGGGCCTAGCGTCCGGTATCCTGCGGGCGGCTGGACTCCGGAGTCCTAGGGGAAGTTTTTTTGGGAATCAGGACAGCTCGGTGAGACAAGATGGCGATTTTTGGTGGGGTGATTCGATGAGCCTCGCAGTCGGCCGATGAACTGGTTGCCAGAGGGAAAGCAGGAGCTCCAGTGTTCTTCCTTCCAAAAACTGGACGGGGCAGCGCATTTTTTGGGTTGACGCTGGGGCGTTTTTGGTTGTGTAATAAAGGTCAGTAACTTTATTGAACAATTTTGCTCGTTGACCCTTTCGGCCCGCGTTTTGCTTTGAGAAATTGATGACTGCCCAGCTTGCCAATCCTTTTCAGACTCTGACCCCTTTTACTGGCCCGCACGGCGAGAAAGGGCACTATTACTCGTTGCCAGCCTTAGAGAAAGCGGGAATCGGGCCCGTGTCGCGGCTGCCGATCTCGATCCGGATCGTGCTGGAGAGCGTGTTGCGGAATGTCGGTCGGGCCGGGATCACGGAGGAGGATGTCTGTCGCCTGGCCAACTGGAACGCGACGTCCCCCGACCCGGCGGAGGTGCCGTTTACGGTGTCGCGGATCGTGCTCCAGGACTTTACCGGGGTGCCGTTGCTGGTGGACTTGGCGGCGATGCGGGATGCGGTGAAGACCCTCGGGCGGGATCCGGGGTTGATTGAGCCGCTGGTGCCGGTGGACCTGGTGGTGGATCACTCCGTCCAGGTAGATCGGGCGGGGACGGCCAGTGCGTTTACGGCCAACCTGAATATCGAGTTTGAGCGTAATCGGGAGCGTTACGAGTTTCTGAAGTGGGGCCAGCAGGCTTTTGAGACGTTTACGGTGGTGCCGCCGGCCATCGGCATTATTCACCAGGTCAATCTTGAGCACCTGGCGCGGGTGGTTTTTTCGCGGCCCGTGGGCGATACGGTCTTGTATTACCCAGATACGCTGGTCGGGACGGATTCCCACACTACGATGATTAACGGGCTGGGAATCGTCGGCTGGGGGGTTGGCGGAATCGAAGCGGAGGCCGGGATGCTGGGCCAACCGATCACCTTTCAGACCCCAGAGGTCATCGGCGTTTATCTGACGGGTGAGCTGACCGAGGGGGTCACGGCGACGGATTTAACGCTGCGGATCACCGAGATGCTTCGTCGGGAGAAGGTGGTGGGTAAGTTCGTCGAGTTTTTTGGGCCGGGGGCGGCGGCGTTGACTTTAGCGGATCGGGCCACCATCGCCAATATGGCGCCTGAGTATGGTGCCACGATGGGTTTTTTTCCGGTGGACGATAAGTCGCTGGATTACCTGCGCCAGACGGGTCGAACGGAGGCTCAGATCGACTTGGTGCGGGCTTATTTTACCGCGCAGGGTCTTTTTGGGATGCCGGATCGCGGGGAGGTGACTTACAGCAAGACTCTGGACTTAGATCTGGCCTCCATCGTGCCTTGTGTGTCCGGGCCGAAGCGTCCGCAAGATCGCATCGACTTGACTGACCTCAAGGAGCGTTTTGAGACGCTGTTGGCCGCGCCGGTGGCTGAAGGCGGCTACGGGGTGAATGGAGACCGTCGGACGGTGCGGGGCCGCATCGACAGTCGGCGCGATGCCGAGCGGTGGCGGGACGACGGCGGCGCGTTGGTCGCCACGGAGACGCTGCCGGAGATTCAGCATGGGAGCGTGCTGATTGCGGCGATCACGTCTTGCACCAACACCTCTAACCCCAGTGTGATGCTGGCAGCGGGTCTGGTGGCCAAGGCGGCAGTGGAGCGCGGTTTGACGGTGGCGCCGTGGATTAAGTGCTCGCTGGCGCCCGGTTCGCGGGTGGTGACGGATTACCTGGAGGCGACGGGGTTGCAGCCCTACCTCGATCAATTGGGCTTTAATCTGGTCGGTTATGGTTGCACGACCTGCATCGGGAACAGTGGGCCGCTGGACGCCTCCGTGGAGGAGGCCATCGCGGCTGGGGACTTGATCTGTGCTTCGGTGTTGAGCGGTAACCGCAATTTTGAGGCGCGGGTGCATGGCTCGATCAAGGCCAATTTTCTGATGAGCCCGCCGCTAGTGGTGGCTTATGCGCTGGCCGGAACGGTGGCGATCGACCTTTCAACCGAGCCGCTGGGGGTCGATCGGGAGGGGCAGCCGGTGTTTTTGGCCGACCTGTGGCCGAGCCGGTCGTTGATTGAATCGGAAATTCAGCGCGGTTTGCGTCCGGAGGTTTTTCTGGAGAAGTATCGCGATTTGGCGCGGGCGACGCCGCAATGGACGGAGATCTCGGCTCCGGAGGGCGCTCTGTATCAGTGGGATCCGGCCTCGACCTACATCCAGTGCCCGCCCTTCTTCGACGGCTTTAGCACGACGGCGGCGGGGCTGCCCAGCTTGTCGGGGATGCGTCCACTGGCGATTTTAGGGGATTCCGTGACGACGGACCACATTTCCCCGGCGGGTTCTTTCAAGGCGGAGACCCCGGCGGGTCAATACCTGCGGAGCCAGGGCGTGGAGGTGCGTGATTTTAATAGCTACGGCAGTCGTCGGGGAAATGATCGGGTGATGACCCGGGGGACTTTCGCCAACGTCCGGATCAAGAACCGTCTGGCCGACGGTAAAGAGGGCGGCTTTACGAAGTTGCTGCCGGAGGGCGAGGTGATGCCGATTTTCGATGCCTGTGAGCGCTATCGTGGGCGCGGCGTGCCGCTGATTGTTTTTGGCGGCAGTGATTACGGGATGGGTAGTTCCCGCGACTGGGCTGCCAAAGGGACGAGTTTATTAGGCGTCCGGGCAGTGGTGGCTAAGTCTTTTGAGCGTATTCACCGCAGCAATCTGATTGGGATGGGCGTCATGCCTCTGTGTTTTCCAGAGGGAACCGATGTGGACGCATTGGCGATTTATGGTGCTGAGACCTTTGACCTGCTGGGTCTGGAGGGCGGGATCACCCCAGGACAGGAAGTGACGCTGGCGATTCACCGAGGCGATGGACGCACCGATTACGCCCAACTGGTCCTGCGTATCGACACGGCCATCGAGGTCGAGTATTACCAACAGGGTGGCATTCTCCCCTACGTGCTGCGAAGCCTCCTGGCCCAGTAGGGTATGGCGGCTTTGCGCACCCTGTAAACACCCCTGAAGCCCGCATGCCGGCCCATACCACCGCGGAATACCTCGTCTATCGCGAGGGCCACCGGGCAGCCGTCCGGATCGTCGGCAAGGCGATGTATCTGAACTGCAACCCGGTGGGGCGGTTTTTCCGGAGCTGTCTGGAGCACGGGGTGCGGGACTTGGTTGTCGATTTTCAAGACTGCACGGGGCTGGACAGTACGTTCATGGGAATGCTGGCCTCGACGGCCTTGCGCCTGCGGAAGCTGCAGCCGCCTGGGGAGTTGTCGTTAGCGCGACTGGCACCGCATAACCGGTCACTGGTGCTGAATCTGGGTATCGGACACCTCGTCACGCTAGATCCTGCCACGGGAGATGGCGGCGTGGCGGTGGGAGCGGCTTTGGGGTCGCCTTGGGGGGAGCCTCCTCTTGCAGAGCGGCCACAGGAGAGTCTGCCGACGGCTCCGGTGCCTGCCGACGCGATCTTGGAGGCCCATCAGTCGCTGGTGGACGCCAATGAGTCCAACCGGGCTAAGTTCCAGGACGTTCTGGCCTACCTCCGCAAGGAAGCGGATAAGCAGACGCCCTGATGGATGGCGGACCGAGCCATCTTGTGAACCCGTTTTTGGCCTTTTTTTCAAGGATGGCTTGCCGGGTGAAGTCTATGGCGAGCAGTCTCGGGGTTATGGGGGGGACTCGAGGGTTTGTTGGGGGGCGTGCGGGGGCTGGGTGGTGGCGGCGACTGGTGGTCGGCCTTCTCGCGGTGGGCGGGATCGGCGCGATCGCCATGGCGCGGGACTTGGTGAGCGATCCGCGCCGCTTGTTGGCCATGCCGACGATGGATTTCGTGCATCAACTAGAGCAGTGGCTGCCGGTGGCGACGCCGGTGCATCGGGAGGCCGTTCCGGGCAAACCGGGCCACTATCTCGATGAATACGATGTTTCCAAAAAGGGGTCGGCGGCACTGGCGGAAGTGCTGCGGGGGGAAGGGCGTTCCGAGGCGGAAATCGCGTCCTTGGTCGAGGTTTGGGAGGCGGTTCGCGCTCGGAGCTTCAGGGTTTGGCGTTGGCAGAATCGCCCCGAGGTCAAGACGCTGCCGGCGGCTCTACCGCAGGAGTTTTTTCTTTTTGCCCGCTACCTGCAGGCGAAGGATGTGAATGCGGACGGTGGCCTGCCGTTCCTGCACCAACTGGTTTCCTTGCCGCCGGAAGAGCGGCAGCACCTGAGCACTTGGGCGGCCTATCGGCTGGGCTTGGCCGCTCTCGCGACCGACCCTGCGGCGGCGCTGGGTTGGTTTCACCAGGTGCGGGTCTGGGTGGATGCTGGTTTTGCGGATGAGCAGGACCTCGTCGGCCCGAGCTACAATGGTTCTGGCGAGGCCTACCTCCGCCAGAACGAGATCCGCCTGGCGGTGCTGAGTTTCTTGCAGGAGTTGAAAACCGGGCGCCGCGAGGGGCTGGGGGCCTTGAAAAGCATCGTTGTAAATCATCTGCCGCTCGATCCGGCGGCTTGGGAGGACTATCCCGACCGGCAGACCCTGGGAGTGCTGCTGTATAGCTATCTGGCGAGCCATTCCGCGGAGGGTTTTGACCTTCGTGACAGTTTTCTCGTGGCGGCGGAGGGCTTCGGCTGGGCGGACTTGATCGGGCGGTCGCGGCTGGCTTACCTGGCGTATGTCTATCGAAGTGAGGAGACCCACGGGGGCAGGTGGGAGGTGCCGCCGATGACTCAGGACACCGATCCCGAGTATTGGCTGGAGCGGGCGGAACCGCATTCCTTCCTGACGCACTGGTTGCGGGCCAAGGTGCTGCTTGGTCGTGGCGATTTACCGGGTGCCCGAGTTGCGCTGAACCGGGCGTTATCTTTGGCCGATCCGGAGGAGTTTTGGCCTCGTGGCGGCTACGGACAGAACTTTTTCGATGGTAGTATGGAGCGCCGCTCGATCTACTGGGCCGACGATTGGCCTACCCCCCAGCGGGCTAAGCAACTGCCCACGGGTCCGGATTGGCAAATCGGCAGCTGGTCAATCTACCCGCAGCGAGAGATCCAGGGCGACCTAGCGGCGGTGGACTACCACGCGGGGCGTTATGTCGAGGCCCTCTGGGGCTTCGTCCGGGCGGGCTACCTCATCGAAACGGTGGTGGTGGCCGAGCAGGTTTTACGGCTCGAAGAGCTCGGAGCGGCCCTCGACACGGCACCTGACGGCCTCGACACTTTTGGCCTGCGCTACCTCTATGCCCGACGGCTGATCCGCGAGGGTTATGCAGATCGGGCCTACCCCTACCTGCCGCCGGAACTCCATCCTTGGCTCGAAGAACTGCTCGTCAACGACCGACTGGGCAACGATGAATCCCAGCCCGCCGGGGTTCGGGCGGAGGCATTTTGGCGGGCCGCGCGGATTGTCCGGCACCTCGGCCTGGAGCTGATGGGCACGGAGTTGTGGCCTGATGCACGGATTTTTCGTGGGCGACACTCGTTCGAGCCTCCGGATTTAGGTGAGACCGCGTGGGCGTTCCCGTGGCCACGACACCCGGAAGAGTTGCCGAGAAAGAGGGCTCACCTGGCGGAACCGGGTCACCGCTTCCACTACCGCACGGTGGCCCTCGGCCACGCCTGGGCGGCGGCGGAGCTGATGCCGGACCACGATGACCTCACCGCGCTGCGGCTGGCGCAGGCAGGCTCGTGGGTCAAGGTTGAGCATCCCGAGCAGGCCGACATTTTTTACAAGGCCCTGGTCACGCGGTGCCGCGAGACCGATCTCGGCGACTGGGCCGACCACATCCGCTGGTTCCCGCCCTCCGTCGTTGATTCGGGCGACGATTTCCCCGAAATCCACATCACCGGCCCCGTCGTTCCCTGAAAGGGCCGCTTGAGCGGCCCGGTCGTTCCGAAATCGGCCCGGGACGGGCGCGGTGGGTAGGGTGCCGGGGCGTGTGCCAGGAAACGGGTCGATAGCGTCGGCGGGTGGTGACGGGCGGAGAGTTGAACGTCGCAGAATTCGTAAACCTCATCCAATCTGCCCACGGATTATGACGACGACACCACAACAAATTGACCTCTGGCGTTCCGTCAGCTCCGAACACCAACGCTTGGAGTTCAAGGAAGCCAAGAACCAGTTCGATAACCGGAAACTCTACGAATACTGTGTGGCACTGGCGAACGAGGGAGGCGGGCACTTGCTCCTCGGCGTCTCGGACAAACCGCCGCGCCCAATCGTCGGCACTGCGGCGTTCAACAATCCGGTGGCGATGGCGGAGAAGCTGTTCGAGGCTGTCGGTTTCCGGGTGGACATCGAGGCGGTGGAGCATCCCGACGGACGGGTGCTGGTGTTTCATATTCCGTCCCGGCCACGGGGCACGGCGTATCACTTGGATGGCAAGTATCTCATGCGGGCCGGAGAATCGCTGGTGCCAATGTCGGAGGATCAGTTGCGGCGCATTTTTGCTGAGGGCGGGCCGGACTGGGCTTTGCAGTCTGCGATGGCGGCATGCGATGGAGAAAAAGTTG
>DAIQNO010000131.1:0-6635 GCA_036788355.1 Opitutales bacterium
CGAGAGAGAGCTCAGAAGGGGCCTCAACCCCCCGGTCAAGATGCTGAAAGGCGGGCGCTGGGGCATCCTGCTGGTTGGGTGTCGCCCACGGGTTTTTAGTCGACCTTTTCGGCCTCGGCGAGGGCCTCGGAAGCGCGTTCCCAGGCGGCGTAGGCCTTTTCGAGGAGGGCTTCGAGGTCATGGTGCCGCTCCATGCCTTGCTTGGTTTCGGCCCCGCGTTGAAAGAAGCAGGGGTCGAGCATCGCCGTTTCGAGGGCGTTCTTTTCGGTGGTGAGGGTCTCGATGCGTTGTTCCGCCTTTTCCACCGCCCGGCGCAGGGGTGCCAAGCGCTGGCGTTCCTCAGCCTCCCGTTTTCGGCGTTCCTTGGCGCCCAGAGTGTCGTCTTTCGGGGCCGGCAGGCCGCTGGCAGGGGCCGTGGCGGCGGGCTTGGCCTCCGACTTCCGCGCAGGGCGAGCTTCGACCACGTCGAGGCCCTGGCGGGCTCGCTCCTCGTCAATTTTACTGACGTAGTAGCTGATGTTGCCGGGGAAAATCCGCACCTGCCGTTGGGCGACCTCGAAGGTGCGGGTGACGATCGGATCAAGGAACGCGCGGTCGTGGCTGACGATCAAGACGGTGCCGTCGTAGTCGATCAGGGCCTGTTGCAGGATTTCTTTCGAGCGCATGTCGAGGTGGTTGGTCGGCTCGTCGAGGATCAGGCAGTTGAAGGGCTGGAGGAGCATCTTGACCAGGGCGAGGCGGTTGCGCTCTCCCCCGGAGAGCACCCGCACGGGCTTGGAGACATCGTCACCACGGAACAGAAAAGCCCCGAGAAAGTCCCGCACCCGCTGGCCACCGTGGCCGAGTCGGGCGGCACTTTCGGCTTCTTGCAGCACGGTGTTGGCTGGGTTGAGTTCTTCCGCCTGGTGCTGGGCGAAGTAGCTCAAGGAAACGCCCTCGCCGACCCGCCGCTCGCCGGCGGTGAGGGGCTCGACCCCGGCCAGCATCCGGGCCATGGTGGACTTTCCGGCGCCGTTGACTCCGACCACAGCCGCCCGGTCGCCCCGTTCAAGGGTCAGGTCGAGGCCCCGGTAGATTTCCAATTCACCGTAGCTTTTATGGGCGTTAGTCAGCTCCACCACCTTCAACGTGCAGCGGGGGGCTGGCGGGAAGCGGAAGCTGATCGCGTCTTCATCGCTCTCCAGTTCGATGCGCTCGACCTTGTCGAGGGCCTTGATCCGGCTCTGCACCTGGCGGGCCTTGGTGGCCTTGGCGCGGAAGCGGTCGATAAACTCCTCGGTTTTTTCGATCTGGCGGGCTTGGGAGGCGGCCGCGAGTTCCAGTTGGCGCTGTCGGTCGGCACTCTGGCGGAGGTATTCACTGTAGTTGCCGCGGTAGATCTCCATCCGGCGGTGCCGCAGGGCGAAGGTGCGCGTGGTGAGGGTATCTAGGAGGGCCCGGTCGTGGCTGACCAGAATCACCGCGCCGGGGTAGTTCCGCAGGAAGGTCTCCAGCCAGCGGAGGCTGTCGAGGTCGAGGTGGTTGGTCGGCTCGTCGAGGCAGAGGAGGTTGGGACGTTGTAACAGCAGCCGAGCCAGGGCCACCCGCATCTGCCAGCCGCCAGAAAGGGTGCGGCAGGGCCGGGCGAGGTCGTCCTGGCTGAACCCCAGCCCACGCAGTACCCCGGCGATCCGCGCCGGCAGCTTGTGGGCATCGTGGTGGTCGAGGAGGTCTTGCACGTCGCCGAGGCGTTGCATCGTTTCGGCAGCCTCCTCACTGGCGGGATCCTGCTCGCCGAGTAGCTCCGTTAAGGCATCCAGCTCGGCGTTGAGCGCAGTGATGCTCGCTAGGGCACTTTCAACCTCCTCATAGACCGTCCGACCGGTCTCGACGCGGGGATCCTGCGGGAGGTAGCCCAAGCTGGTGCCCTTAGGCAGGGCAATCTGCCCGCCGTCCACCTGCTCCTGCCCGGCGAGAATCTTCAGCAGCGTCGATTTTCCGGCTCCGTTGCGGCCGACCAGTCCGATCCGATCGCGTAGGCCGATGGTGGCCGTCACCTCGCTAAAGAGCGTGCGCGGCCCGTAGGCAAGGTGGAGTCCACGGAGTTCTATCATCGCGACAGCCCCGCCAGCAGGGGCCTGGGTTGACCAGCGCCCCTCAACTGGGGATTTCGCGGAGTAGTTAGAGTGTGGCTCATCGGGCGGCTGGATCGACGCGATCGACTCGGTTGAGTTAACGGGTAAACTCCACCAGCACCACGCCGGGGTTGGCCAGCGTCAGGCGTAGGGCTCCGTCGGTCCGGCCAGCTTGGGCGGGCTCCGACCGGAGCACGTTAGCGGCCCGCAGGGCGGCCAGTTGAGCGGCAGTGGGGGCCGCTGGGGCACCCATCTCCTGCCAGGTATGGATGATGTTGTTATGCTTGGCGTCGAGGCGCGTCACCTGCACCCCGGAGGCCCCGGCCGGTAGCCGCAGGGTCACGTCCACGGTGGACTCTGGCAGATCGGGCGACTCTGGGTAGGCGTAAACCAGCATCGCGCCGTGATCGCCATCCAGCGTCGCCACGGCGTTGACCAGCTCGGTGCCGCCGATGGTCTCTACGCGGTGGCTGCGGAGTCGGTTGAGAAGCACGTGGGCCAGCCAGCCGGGCTTACGCAGCCCGTGCAAGCTGGCCAAGCCGTAGTGGCCAGCAAACTCGGAGGCCTGGAAGCCGATCTGGTCATAGATGTCGGAGAGGCACCAAAACGCGAAGGCATCGGCATCCTGCGAAACCTCGGCCATGGTTTTCACGATGAAAGCCGCCTCCAGCCCGCCCTCGCGCCGGTGATCGACCGGGAACCACGAGCGGCCCCACTCATTCCAGTGGACCTCGCCGCCATAGCCGCGGCGGTCGAGCTCGGCCCGCAGACCCCGCACTACCCCAGCCGCAAAGTGGGGTGAGTCCTTGACCCGGTGGGAGGCTGGGCCGTCAAAGGGTGACAGCGGCGCACTGTCGGAGTCGTTATTGTAAACGTGGGTGATGATGTAATCCGGCAGACAGTGGTGCTCCGCCGTCCAATCCAGGAACTCTGGCACCCACTCCCCGCGGGCGGTGGACGGCCCTCCGAAGCGAAACGCGGGATCGACGGCCTTGACCGCCTGGTAGGTAGCCTCCCACAGCGCGAAAAACTCCTCTTTGGTGCCGGCGAAAAAGCCCGACAGGTTGGGCTCGTTCCAGCACTCAAAAAGCCACGTCCGCATTTCGTCGCGCCCAAAACGCTCAACGTGATGGAGGAGTCCGTGGGTCACGAAGTCTTTCCACTGCCCGAGGTCTCGCGGCATCCCGATCGGGTTAAGATCGGGCCAGCAGGTGCCGGTCTGATCCGTGAACCCGGGCGGCGTGAAGCAGGTGGTATACATCGGCTTGATGCCCAGCGCCAAAATCTGCTCCAAAATCAGGTCCACCATCTGCCAGTTCGGCTCGATGTTCTCGGGCTTGGGGCCGCGCCAGTTAGCCAGCGGGCGCTTCAAAATCCGCATCTCTGGGGAATACATCGCGCAGGCCCGGAGGTGCCGCACCCCAAGCTCGTCCCGCGCCATCTCGAGCTGACCTTGCACATCAGCCCGGCACAACCAGCGGAACTGGTCGATGTTGCCCACCGCTTGCCAGGTCTGGCGAAAAACCTGCGCCGCCCCCTGCCATGCAGGGGAAAGCTCAACCGCGGCTAGAGCGGCGTGGGGCGATGCTAGATCGTGATTCATGGAAAGCAGACGTTATTGGGTTAATTTGAGCAACTGTTATTCAATTCACAACCCGTTGCACCGATGGGCAAGCTAAATCGACCAGTGAAGAGCCAAAACCGCTCCGCCGTCGTCGGCAACCGTCTTTTTCTTGGTTGCGTGCCCATTCTACCTCGCGAGTTAAGGTCAGCCCGCCCGCATGGACAACACGGGCGCGGTGGCTCCGTCAAGGCTTTCACCCCGGAACTACCCGCCTGCGGGAAATTCCCGCCCCCATCGGCGGATTTTTCTTGCTGCGTCGCCTCATTCCAGGTTTTTCTCTTCTTCTGGCCGGGTCCCGTGCAACGTGAACCCGCGAACTCCCCCAGGGTGGGAACACAGCAAGGGTAGCGATGCTTTGCGTGTGCCGCGGGGTGCCTGGCCTTTTTAATTTTCTTCCAAGGACAGCCGGGTGCAGGGCTGCATCATCGAACCCCAGGAAGCCGCTTCACAACTGCCCTGGGTGGCGACCATTTAAGCGTTCTCGCGTTGCCAAGGTCGGTTTTGGCGAGTCTGCTTCTGCTTTATGGAATTGCTGCTCGATGCGACGGTCGTCGCTGAAGTGCTCTTGGCGACGCCTGCGTCTGGGGACTCCGTTGAAGGATCGACTTCTACAGCCGCTTCATCCACCCCTCGCGACGATCGGCGCGTCTGGGCGTCGTGCCGGTCGCTCCAGCGGGCCCACGACCTGGGCTTTCGCCGATGGATTTCCGTGGCGCAAGCCCCGGTGATCCGACGGAAAGTTCTTCAGGAAACGGCGGCTTTCCCGACCCCGCAACACGCCGTCAGCGACCACTTTGCCGGAGTCTGGACGGAGCGGCTGATCGGGGTGCAGTGGCTCGCCCAGCTGGCCGGAGACCAGCCCGAAAACCCCTTCCGCGAAGACCCAGGATCCGCGCTTCCCCCCGGCGATCCCACGGCTACGGACCTTGCCGCCTCGCCCGAGGCCGACAGTGAGCTGGCCTCCCTCCGAGGTGCCCTCAACCGGCTCAGCGCGGGGGCGGCACTGCTGACCCGTTGCCCGCGCCAGCTCGCCGCAATTCCCCAGGCCCTGACCCCGGAAGCCTACCTGGCGCGCCCGCTGCGCCGCGCACCGGTGCCGTTCATCGACCTGGCCGCCCAACAGGACCGACTGCGAGGCCGACTCGAGACCCGGCTGCATCGCGTCCTGCACCACGGGCAATACATCATGGGGCCGGAAATTGCCGAGCTGGAGGCGGCTCTGTTGGCCTTTACGGGCAGTCGCCATGCCATCACCTGCGCCAACGGCACCGACGCCCTCTTAATGGCGCTGATGGCCCTGAACATCGGCCCCGGCGATGCCGTCTTCACCACCCCGTTCACCTTCGTCGCGACCTCGGAAATGGTGGCCCTTCTCGGCGCGACTCCGGTCTTTGCAGACATTGACCCTGATACCTACAACCTCGACCCCGACGCCCTCGCGACGGCTATTGCTGAGGTGCAGCAGGCCGGGAACCTCCGGCCCGCCGCGATTATCCCGGTGGATCTTTTCGGACTCCCGGCCGACTACCACCGCCTCCGCGAGATCGCAGCCGCCCACGGGTTGCCGATCATCCAGGACGCCGCCCAGGCTTTCGGGGCAACTTTCCAAGGCCGCACCGTGCCGACCCAGGGCACCATCGGCTGCACCAGCTTTTTCCCGGCCAAGCCCCTTGGGGCCTACGGCGACGGCGGGGCCGTCTTTACCGACGATGATGCCCTGGCCGACCGCCTGCGCTCTATCCGCAACCACGGCCAGGGCGCCGATCGCTACGACACCGTCCGCCTGGGCCTCAACGGGCGCCTCGACACCCTCCAAGCCGCAATCCTCCTGGAAAAGCTGGCGGTCTATCCGGCGGAAATTCAAGCGCGATGGCAGCGGGCCGGGGCCTATTGTGAGGCCATCGGCCACCTCCCTGACCTGCGCCTGCCGCGCCTCCCGCCCGGCAGCAGCAGCGTCTTTGCCCAGTTCACGGTGCGGCACCCCCGTCGCGACCACCTCCGCGCCGCCCTCACCGAGGCCGGCCTGCCGACCGCACTCTACTACCCCCAACCGACCCACTGTTCTCCCGCTTACTCCCAGCGGAGCCGCTTCGATGCCCTCCCCGAGGCAGAGCGGGCTGCCCGAGAGGTCTTCAGCCTGCCCTTCGGCCCTGACCTCCCGTGGAAAACCATCCAGGCCGTCGGCCACGTCCTCACCAAGGCCCTCCAGAGCGACTGAAAGCGGCACTCCAGAGACTCTCCAGAAGTGGAGATCGCGGTTCAGGTTTCGCCCACAGCAGGGGCGCGTTGAGGCCACCGAGTCGGCCATGCTTCAGGAAAAAAGAAAACGCCGCGGGGAAACAGCGAGGGTGCTTGAAACTGCGGGGGGTGGCTGCGGTATGAAGGGATCGCCGGAGAAACCTCCGGGAACATCGCCCCTGGGAACGCCGACGTCCGCGTCGGCAACTGCACCCCGACAATCCGGCGGAGACACCGGTGCTCCCAGCGAAATTGACCTCACCTCCCCGCATTTTTGATCACCTTTTTGAAATAGCAATCACCGGCGGACGATGTTGCATTGCCGGGGGAGGCAGTCATCATGCAGGTCTGATGCTGGACGATGAGGATGAACTCGGAACGCTCGCCAAGCGACTTTGGGCGGTGGGCGACCTAGCCCGGCTTCGCCTCCTCAGCCTGCTGCCGGAGCAGCCCAACTGCGAGAGTCGCAGCAGTGTCTCCGAGTTGGCGGCGCAGCTCGGGATGTCCCAGCCCACGATTTCCCACCACCTGCGCATCCTGCGGCAGGCCGGCCTGATCGACTACGCCAAAATGTGCACCGCCTGTTACTACTGGCGCGATGCCGAGGCCATCGCCACGCTCGGCACCGACCTCAGCCGCCTCATCAAGGCCCAAAAGGG
>DAIQNO010000132.1:0-6596 GCA_036788355.1 Opitutales bacterium
GAATGCGCTGCTGGGGCAGCAACGCGCCCTAGTCAGTCCGATCGCCGGCACCACCCGGGACTACCTCAGTGAGCGCCTGACCCTCGGGCGACACCTTCTACGGCTGATTGATACTGCCGGCCTGCATCCCTCTGACGACCCACTGGAGATGGCCAGCATGGAGCGATCCCGACAGCAGCTTTCCGAGGCCGCCCTGGTCGTCCTCGTCATCGACGCTGCTGACCAGCCACCGGGCCTCGACCGTGGCACGCTCGGCCTCCTTCGGCCTGAGCGTCTGCTGGTGTTGCTAAACAAGGCGGACCTTCCGGCGTCCACCGCGACCAGCGACTGGCTGTCCCGGCAGCCTGCCCTGGCGGTGGCCCCGCGGATCACCACCAGTCTGACCACCGTTTCCGGCCAAGAGGCAGTGCGGAAGGCTCTGATCGGCTGGCTCGATGGCTTGCAAGTGACCCCGCAACCCGAGGACACGCTCGTCAATGCCCGCCACGCGGAAGCCCTCCAACGGGCAGCAACCACGCTGCGCCGGGCACTGGCGGAGGCGCAGCTCGGTCGGATCGAGACGGCTGCCACCGAAGTGCGGCTGGGGCTCGACGCCCTTGGCGAGGTGGTGGGTCGCATCGACAGTGAGGCCGTCCTCGACCAGCTTTTTAAGTCGTTCTGCATCGGTAAGTAAGGGCAGCGGGCAAGCTGGTTGACGCGCGCCCTAGCAGGACTCGCGGCCCAGATTTAGGGAAGCCCACCACTGCGGTGGTCCCTGAGAGGGTCGGACTGAAAGTCCACGTTGATGGCAATCCGCAGCGTCACCATTCCGGTGACTGAACCAGAGTAAGTAGAGGGCAGGGCAGGGTGCCCAAGGGTCGATATCGCCTCAGCACTGTCGATCCTAGACCTTGCATGCACGGTGCCTCCGAAGCGGTGCCTTGCGCCAGATTCTCCGCGCAGGCGGTCTTGCGTCCGGACGGCTGAGGTGCGATACTCTTCAATTTCAGCGATGAGTTCTCCCCTGAAAATCGGCGCCCTGCACCCTTACCAGGTCATTGTCTGTGGTGCCGGTCATGCTGGCTGCGAAGCGGCCCTTGCGGCGGCTCGCCGCGGCGCCGATGTCCTGCTGCTGACGGGCAATGTCGATACCTGCGCCCAGATGAGCTGCAACCCGGCGATCGGCGGCCAGGCGAAAGGGCAGATCGTCAGGGAAATCGACGCCTTAGGCGGGGAAATGGCGCTCATCACGGACACCACGGGCATCCAGTTTCGCCTGCTTAATCGCTCGAAGGGGCCTGCGGTGCAGGGGCCCCGCGCCCAGTGCGATAAGAAAGCCTACCAGTTTCGGATGAAGCACCGGCTGGAGCTTGAGCCCAACCTCACCCTTTTTCAGGCCGTCGTTACGGGGTTGATTTTCCGTGGCGATGCCATCACGGGGGTGCAGACCAACCTCGGCATCGAGTTCCACGCCGCCACCGTGGTCGTGACCACCGGCACGTTTCTGCGTGGGTTGATGCACATTGGTGAGAATCGCAATGAAGGCGGGCGCCTCGGCGATTTCTCGGCCAAGACCCTCAGCCAGAGCTTTCTCGACGCCGGAATCGAGCTGGAACGGCTGAAGACCGGCACCCCAGCCCGGATCCTTGGCTCAACTATCGACTTTTCCCAGTGCGAGGAGCAACCCGGCGACCCTGACCCGCAGTTTTTTGCTTTTTACGCCAGCCGCTTTGGGGTTGAGTGTTCCACGTGGAACAATGCCACCCCGGCTGCCGACCGCTCTGCCTGGGATGATTCTCCCCGGAACGACGCGGACCCGGAAGTCGTGGCGCAGCCCAGAATCCGCGCCGCCGAAGATGGCGACCCTGACGAATTCTCAGGGGACAACTCGGCCTCGCCCCGCGCGCAGAACTTTCCTGACCCCTGGGCTCACCTGAGTGTGCCAGAACGCATCGCCCTGGCCGCAAGATTGTTCCACGTGGAACATTCCGCTGCAGCGATCCAGCAGCAGCGCTTTCACGGGGCCTTGCCCGGCCAGCACCAGCTCTCCTGTTGGACGACCCAGACCACCGACGCTACCGCCGACCTCATCCGCGCCAATCTCCATCGGTCACCACTCTATTCCGGCATCATCGCCAGCACCGGGCCACGCTACTGCCCGTCGATCGAGGATAAGATCGTCCGATTCGCTGATAAGCCCACCCACAAGCTCTTCCTCGAGCCGGAGGGCCGCCACACCAATGAGTGGTATATCAACGGGATGAGCACCTCTCTGCCTTTCGATGTGCAGCTCGCGATGCTCCGCACCGTTCCCGGCCTCCAGCACGCCGCGATCCTCCGCCCCGCCTACGCCGTGGAATACGACTTCGCCCCACCGACCCAACTGTGGCCGTCCCTGGAGAGTAAGCGCGTCTCGGGGCTGTTTTTCGCCGGCCAGATTAACGGCACCTCCGGCTACGAGGAGGCCGCCGGGCAGGGGCTGCTCGCCGGGGTCAACGCGGTCGCTAAAATCCGCGGCGAGGCGCCGCTAATCCTCCGGCGAGACCAGGCTTACCTCGGGGTGCTGGTGGACGACCTGGTGACCAAGGGCACCCATGAGCCCTATCGGATGTTTACCAGCCGCGCCGAGTATCGACTGCTCCTCAACCACGGGAGTGCTGAGTTCCGACTCTGGGAGGCTGCCCGTGACTACGGCCTGATCCCAGCCCCTCGCATCGCCCACCTAGCGGTCGAGGCCGCCGCCCTGGCCCGATGGGAACGGCTTATCGAGGTGGAAAAGACCACCGGCGGCACTTATGGCGACTTGATGCGCCGCGCCGATTCCGACGACTCGGTGCCTCTGCCACCCGGCACCGCCACCCTGACCGCCAGCACGCGACAAGAACTCATCTACCGCACCCGCTACCGCGGCTACCGGGAACGTGACCTGCGGCACATTGAGAAAATGACGGATCTTGAGCGCGTCCGGCTCCCCGAATCCCTCGACTACGCCCAGGTGAGAGGCCTTCGTGCCGAAAGTGCCCAGAAATTGACCGCCATTCGACCGACCAACCTCGGTCAGGCCAGCCGCATCAGCGGCGTCAACCCCGCTGACATTTCCCTGCTCCTCATCACCCTGGAAACCCTCCGCCGCCGAGCCTAGCCAACCACGCCCGGCACTTCGGCGCAAGCCGACGGTCGATGCGGCTACGTGCTTAGCTGGCCAAGTATGGAGTCTAGCCGCCGCCTGGTTAAGCCTGCTGGAGGAGCCACTCCACCGTCGCCCGCACCTGCTCGCCATAGGGCTCACCAAAGAGGTTGAAGTGGTTCAACTCGTGGTAGAGGTTGTAAAGTCTGATCCGCAGCTCACTCCCGGGCGGCAGCGGCCAAGCCTCCAGGTAAGCGCGATAGAACGCTTCCGAAAACCCACCGAAAAGGGCCGTAAAGGCCAGATCCACCTCTCGATCCCCGTAATAGACCGCCGGATCCATGACCACCGGCGTCTGGTCAGCCAGACAGCCGACATTACCCTGCCACAGATCCCCGTGTACCAGCGAGGCTGCGGGTTGATGATCTAGCCACCGAGGCAATGCCCGCAGCAGTCGTTCCACACCATCCAAGCGGAGTCGCTTTTCCGAGGCCCAATAGAGCTGCGGCTCCAGGCGACGCTCCCGCCAAAACCGCGGCCAGTCCGGCAGCCATCCGTTGAGCTGCGTCGTCGCCCCGATCACGTTGTCGCGATCCCAGCCAAAAGCCGGAGCCGTGTGCCGGTGCAGGTGAGCCAACGCCACCCCCAGACGACTCTCTGAGGCCTCGTTGAGGGGCTGAAGTGGCAAAAACTCCAACACGAGGAAAGCCCCCACCGGATTGGCACCCTGGGCAATCACTCGTGGCACCCTTAGCTGGTCACCACCCCCCTTAACCTCTAGAACTCGCTTGGGGGCCACCACCGTCCGCGATGTCCGAGCTGCGGCTGGCGATAATGCAGGAAATGGGTTGCTGGAAGAAGCGGCACGCTGCACTACCGCTTTCTCCAACTCCGCAAGGCCAAGACACTCGACCTCGAAGGCTGGTGCCGCTTCGGGGCGGTTGAGCTTGACGAAATACCGCTGGCCCATTCCTGAACTGAGAACCCAACACCCGTTAATCCACCCACCCCCAACGGGTTCCGCTCGGGACACGATAAACCGCTGACCCGTCGCCCCGGAAATGGCGTTTTCGATAAAGGCCCAATTCACCACGACTCTTTCTTGAATTGATCGACCAACGCCTGGCAACCCCTCTCAATCAAATCCAGGACCTCCTCAAAGCCGTCTGCTCCCCCGTAATACGGGTCTGGCACCTCCCAATCCTCACCTAAAGCTATTTCGCTGAAAAGCCCGAGCCGCGCAAAACTTTCGGACGGCTGAATCTGCCGAAGATCCCGCAGATTCCTGCTATCCATCGCCAAAATGTGGCTGAATCGGAAGAAATCCTCCACCACTACCTGCCGCGCCAAACTCGTCAGGCGATAGCCCCGCCGCTGGGCCGCCTGCCGCATCCGCGCATCGGCACTGCTGCCAACGTGAAAGCTCAGCGTCCCCGCTGAGTCAGCCCGCACTCGCGCACCCAAGCCTGCCGCGAGGAGCTGGTGGCTAAAAACCCCCTCGGCTGCCGGGCTCCGGCAGATATTCCCCAGGCACACGAACAAGACTCCTCGTGATGGCTCCATTTTTAAGTGTATTTATTTCACCCCTTCCGTTTCCCGCCACCTCGACCGGCGTTGCCGTTTACGGCTTCGACGACTGATCGGCGGCCCCACTTGCGGTCACCTTCGGTCTTCAAGAATCTTTCAATGCTGATGATCTCGATAAGGCAAAAGGACCTCGCTAATCAAGGATAAGTGACTGATTCAGATCGTTTTCCCGGCAAGAGATCGCCCCTAGGCGAATTTCGCCCAAGGGATCTGAGAAGCCAGATCGCTCTCTCGCTCCGCCCCAGGTTCATCATTTAACGACCTGTCGTCAGAACTCGCTTGCCAAACTAGAAGTTGCTGTTTCCCTTGCAGGAAGAATTATGGCTGAAATCATCGAAATGCCCAAGCTGTCGGACACCATGTCGGTCGGCACCATCGTCACTTGGCTTAAAAAGGAGGGCGACGCCGTGGCCATCGGTGAGATGCTCTGCGAGGTGGAAACCGACAAGGCCACTATGGAGCTGGAAAACCTGGTCGCCAATGGGGTCTTATTGAAGATTTACACGCCCGAGGGTGAAGAGGCCCCCCTCGGCGCACCGATTTGCGCGATTGGCAAAGCTGGGGAGGCTCCACCGGAAATCGATGCTCCCGGTGCCAAAAAGATGGCGGCCGCCAGTGCCCCGCAACCCCCGGCTCCGGCGGCCGAAACTTCTCCGGCTGGTACCAATATTCCCACCGCCCAGGTAGAATCGGCACCGGCGGCGGGTCACCCCGCTCCCCAAGGCCGCAAGGCTGAGTATATTCCGGCCAAGCCCGAGGCCGTCGCGGTGGCTGATGCCCCGGCTCCGGGCGGTAGAATCAAGATCAGCCCGCTGGCGCGTAATCTGGCCGAGGAGAAGGGCATCCCGCTGCACGTTTTGCGCGGCACTGGCCCGAGCGGGCGCATTATCAGGGCCGATGTCGAAGCCGCCCTCGCCAGGGGCATCACCGCACGCGCTGGCGACGATGTCGCCGGGGCCAACGGGGCGCACCCGACCATCGCCGCTGTAGGCGGCGCAGGCTCGGCAGTCGGCGGCTCGCTCATTGCGGAAGACGCCCAGATCAAGGTCTCCAATATGCGGAAGACCATCGCTCGACGCCTGGTCGAGTCGAAGACCCAGATCCCCCACTTTTACCTGGAAACCGAGGCCGAAGCTGGCCCGATGCTCGACCTGCGGGCCTCCCTCAACGCAGCCCTCGGCGACCTTCCACCGGAGAAAGGCGGTCTGAAGCTGACCGTCAACGACTTCATCCTAAAGGCCTCCGCCGAGGCCCTCCGCCGCGTCCCAGGGGTCAACGCTTCCTGGATGGGCGATCATATTGCCCAACATGGCAGCGTCCACCTTGCTTTCGGGGTCGCCGTGCCTGAAGGCCTCCTCACTCCAGTGATCCGCGATGCCCAGGCGAAGTCCCTGCGCCAGATTAGTGCAGAAGCCAAAGCCCTGATCAAGAAAGCCCGCGATAAGAAACTGAAGCCCGAGGAGATGGCCGGCAGCACCCTGACCGTCACCAACCTCGGCATGTATGGCGTCACCGGCTTCTTTGGGATCATCAACCCACCCAACGCCGCCATCCTGTCCATCGGGGCCACCGTCGAGCGCCCGATCTTCGACCAGGCGGGCAACATCGTGAAGGGCCGCCGGATGAGCATCGGCCTCTCGGGCGATCACCGCGTGATCGACGGCGCCACCGGCGCCGAGTATCTCCAGGCCCTCGTTCAGGTGCTCGAAACACCGGCGCTGATGCTGATCTGACCCGATCTCGGAGCCATGTTCCGGCCAAACCTCGGGCGACTTGTTAAGTTACCGATCGATTTTCCTTAACAACCTCCCCCTCTTGCTGCTTTGCTGGGCTGGTGGGGATAACTGAAACCGATCGGGGTAGTGATGTCCGCCATCACTGGCACCCCTTCACGCCGATGCGC
>DAIQNO010000133.1:0-6572 GCA_036788355.1 Opitutales bacterium
TTGGCGGCTGTTCGGGCTCGACGTCGGGAGGGGTGAAAATCGGGCGTATCGTGGTGGCGTTGCGGGTCTGCCTGCTCGACATCGAGCGGGCCTTCCGCAACCGCGTGGTGCGTCCGCTGCGCCTCAACGGGCAGATTCTTGAAGCCGAGGACCGCGCCGAGGTGATGAGCTTTCTCGTGCTGACGGCCCTGATTCTGCTCGCCGGGACGCTGGTGCTCTCGCTCTTGGAACCGACGACCTCCGTCATCGGCGTCATCTCGGCCACCATCGCCACCCTGTTTAATATCGGCCCTGGGCTGGCCGAGGTCGGGCCGGCGGCGGTTTTCGATTTTTTTACGCCCGCATCGAAGGTATTGATGTCACTGTTGATGATTATGGGGCGCGTCGAGTTTTACGCCATCCTGGTGCTCTTCGCACCCTCCCTCTGGCGGCGCTTTGACTGATTGGGCTTAGTAATCCGTGACTACGGCTTCAGGCCACCCGGTCGATCTCGTTGAATTTCCGCCGGTTCATCATTTTTGGCGTGTCTGTTCCGTGCAGTGGTGCTACCGACCCAACCTCGCTCGGCGGAGACGACGGGTGCTCTCTGGTTTCCCGACGGCAGGGAATTGACCCGGTCGCTGATTTCAGGTGCGGAGCAGTGAGGCTCCCCAGGTGAGACCGGCGCCGAAGGCGACGAGGAGGACGTAGCCTCCGGCGGGAAGGCGTCCGGCTTGGGCGGCTTCGGTCAGGGCCAAGGGGATGGAGGCCGCCGAGGTGTTGCCGTAACGGTCGATATTGAAGAAGGTGCGCTCGATGGGGATGCCTAAGCGGTCGGTGAGGGCTTGGATGATCCGGGTGTTGGCCTGATGCGGCACCAGACAGGCCAGATCGCCTCCGGTCAGGCCGTGTCGCGCCAAAAGCCGCTCGGTGACGTCGGCCATCTCTCGCACCGCTTGCTTGAAGACCTCCTTGCCGTTCATTCTCAGAAAATGCTCACCTTGAGCCAGCGTCTCCGGGGTCAAGGGCCGGGCCGACCCGCCGCCACGGATCTGGAGGAGTTCCGTGCCGCGCCCGTCGGCGTGCAGGAGGGTATCGACCACTTCGATGCCTTGGGTGCCGGTTCCGAGGATCACCGCCCCAGCACCATCGCCAAAAAGCACCGCCGTGGAGCGGTCTTGCCAGTCGATGAGGTTGGACATTTTCTCTGCGCCGATTAGCAGGACGCAACGGTAGCGGCCACTGGCCACCAGGCTGCTGACCACTTCCAGCCCGTAGAGAAAGCCCGAGCAAGCCGCATTCAGGTCAAAAGCCGGCACGTTGCCGAGACCTAGCTTGGCCTGAGCAATCACTGCCGTGGCCGGCGCGGGCTGGTCCGGCGACATCGTCGCCACCACCAGTAAATCCACCTCGGATAACGCCTTCCCCGCATTTTCAACCGCCCGGCGAGCAGCCGTGACGGCCAAGTCCGATGTCACGACCTCAGGCTCCGCCAGGCGCCGCTCGCCGATGCCCGTCCGTGACCGGATCCACTCATCAGAAGTGTTTAAGGTGCGCGAAAGCTCATCGTTGGTCACGACTCGCTGAGGCACGCAGCTCCCCCAACCAAGTAGGCGGACGGGAACTGTAGCGACAACCGACGAAACCATGGGAAACTCCAAGAGCATGGCACCTGCCGATCCAAGGCAAGAAAATTGGCTCTCCGGAACGCGGCAACCGCCCCGCGGATGGAGCAATCTGGAATCCTAAAGGGGTTGGCACTTTGCGGAGTTGGCGGGGAAAAGTCGGAGGCCCTCTTTGGGCTGCTCAATAAGCCGCCGTCGGAGCAAGCATGGCGACGCGGAAGGGTTTCCGTTGAAGCCCGGCAGTGGAACGACGGTGACTGGCTCCTGAGGGCTCTCGACGGCATCCCGCGACCCTCTTGCGGAGCCCGACCGATCGGGCTCAGTCTTCTGGCAGGACGGTGAGTTGGAAGCAGTTGGTCGGGGCAAAGAGCCGCTGGGCGTGCGCGGTGAGCATCTCCGGCGTCACGGAAGCGAGGAGCGCCGGGTAATCTTCACCGATGGAAGCTGGTCGTCCGTAGAGGGCGTCGATCGCGGCTTCCATAGCACGGCCACCTGGGGACTGTCGGCTGGTCAACTTCCGCACCTGCAGGCGCTTGCGGGCGGCGGCCAGTTCACCGTCGTCGAGTTGCCCGGCCATCAGCCGGTTCAACTCTTCCTGAATGGCCGCTTCAACTTGGGGCACTTTGTCGGGTGCGGTGCCGGCGTAGATGGTGAAGAGCCCGCTGTGGAGGCCCACGGTGCGGGTGGCGGTGACGTAGTAGGCGAGGCCCTGCTCCTCTCGCACCCGCATAAAAAGGCGCGACGCCATCCCGCTGAGCAGCTCGTCGAGCAGCTCGCTGGCAAAGTAGTCTGGGCTGAGGATGCCGCCGTCCCTAAAGCCGAGGATCACGATGGCCTGTTCACAATCGCGCTGCACAACGGCGCGGCCCGTTTCCGCGAGGGCGGTCAGCGGCGACGGGAAGCCGGGGTAGCCTGCCGGGGCGCTCGGCAACCGGTCGAGGAGGTCGCGGAGCACGGGTAGCACGGTCGCCGCGTCAAACTGACCTGAGACGGCCAGGACAGCTCGCGGGGCCACCATCAGGCGGTCACGCAGTTGGCGGACGGTGTCCCAGGAAAGCCCTTCAAGGTCTTCCTCCGTTCCGAGGAAGTCGTGGGCGTGGGGATGGTCGCCGAAGCAGCGGGCACGATGGAGCCGCCGCGCCCAGTCCAGCGCGTCGTCGTTTTCTTCACGCAGTGAGGAAATCTGCGCCTCGCGCTCCCGCTCGAAACGACTTTCCGTGAGTTGGGCCTCGTGGACCGCCTCTTTGAGGTTTAGCAGGGCCTCGGCAGTGTGTTCAGAGAGGAACTCGACGGCCAGGCCGAAGGAGTTGTTACCGCAGACCTCGTGCAGGGAGCCGCCGAGAGCCTCGACCCGCTCGGCGACGACCTCAGCGGTGGCCGTGGCGGTGTCGCGGGTCAGCAGCGTCGCCAGAATACCGGTCGCCCCGCGCAGGCCAGGCGTCTCCAACAGGGGGCCACCCAGCCAGAGCAGGCGCAGGTGGATTTTGGGGAGTGGCCCACCCGGTTGCCAGAGGAGCTGGGCCCCGTTGGGCCGCACCTCCCGCTGGAAGGCGACGGTATCCGCGACAGATGCGGCGGCGCGGCGGCTGGCGGGGGCCGTTGGCCCCAACGAGGCCACCGTGAGGCCATCCGGACGCAGGTAGCGACGGGCGACGGCCTGCACGGCCTCCGGGGTGACCTCCCGGAGCCGGGCCAGCCGACGCCGGTGGTAGTCCACTTCGCCCACCACGACCTCTGCGGTGCCCAGGCGCGAAGCTAATCCCGAGACGGTTTTCCCGGCGTTGACGTCGCTGACCACTGTTTTCTGGATGACCTTGGCCACCTCGCCGGGCGTGGGCAGGTGATCGTGGGTCTTCATCAGCTCCTCCCAGATGGCGGCCTCGGCGGAGGCTTGATCTTCTGGATCGGCAGTGTAGCCGACGAAAAACAGGCCCGCTGCACCGGGATTCCAGCAGCCGCCCTCGATACTCTGGACGACCCCACGACCATCGCGCAGGCGCTGCCAGAGGTGGGAGCTTTGGCCTTGGGCCAGAATGCCCGCCAGCACCTCCAGTGCAGGGGCATCGGCGTGCGCCAAGCCGGGGATTTTCAGCCCGAGGAGCCCACGCTCAATGTCGTAATCGCCCTCGCGACGGCGACGACGCGGCCCGAGCTGTGGCGGCTCTGCCTCGATCACCACCGGCGTCACCCGGCGCGCCGGCAGCCCGCCAAAGTATTTCTCGACCAGTTCGGTGGCCCGCTCGGGGCTCAAGGCCCCGGCCAACACCACTACGGCGTTATTCGGAGCGCAGCGGGTCTCGTAGTAATGTCGGACATCCGCCGGGGTCAGCGAGGAAAACAGCTCCCGGTAGCCGATCACGGGAAAGCGATACGGGTGCCGTTGAAAAGCGGTTTCCGCAAAGTGGCGGAAGAGCAGGCGGTCGGGCTCATCATCACCCATCGCAATCTCGCGGAGGATGACATCACGCTCCCGCGCAAACTCGGACTCTGGCAGCGTTGCGCCAAAGGCCAGGTCGGCCACGATGTCCATCAGCGCGTCGGCGTCAGCGGCAGGCCCCTCGACATAATAGACGGTGCGGTCGAAGGTGGTGTAGGCGTTCATCGAGCCGCCAAGGGCCTGCACCTCCCGGGCAAAAGCGAGCGGCCCGCGCCTCGCCGAGCCCTTGAACAGCAGGTGCTCCAGAAAGTGGGAAACCCCGCTGCCGAGCAATTCCGCTTCGTGGATGCTACCGGTGCGAAACCACACTTGCACCGTCAACAGGCCCGAGGCCATCGCGGGCTCATGCAAGTAAACTAGCCCGTTGTCTAAAGTGCCCCGCACTACCGACGATTCCCCAAAAAGTTGATCCAACATGTCCCTCTGTCGCTAGGGCTTCGGTTCCAAGAAAACGAGGAAAATCGCTCAGATCGGCACCTTGGAGGCTGGGGCCTGGCACCCAACCGTCAGAAACTGCCACCGGGTCAGAAGCGACAGGCCACCAGACCGGACTACCAGCCGCCATGCCGAGACACCTCGCATCAAAGCGGTGCCAGCGCGAAGCATCGAGCCCTCAGAAATCCCCGCGCTGCCGCATTTTGAAAAGATGCTCCGCCAATTCGGTGCGGTAGGTCGTCCAGCGTCGCAGCAGCGCGATTACCCCCGGAATGGCCCACGGACGCCGCAGCAGCCCACCAAGAAAACCCCAGAGGGAGGGTCGCTGCCGGGCCATGTCGTAAGAGGCCATCATCGCCTCCGGAAAGACCTCGTGAGCGGTGTCGCTGACGATCCGCACCATCGTCAGCGGCACCCCGTGGGCCTGCGTGACCCGCCAGATCGGCTCGCCCTCCATTTCGACCAGGCGGACACCGCGCTCCGCGAAAGCGGCCTGTTTCGCCGCAGGCGTGGTGATGACCACCGGGGCGCACCAGACCTCGGCGGGCCAGGTTTCACCAATCTCCCAGCGAAAAATCTCCCCGCCGCCGATCGCCGGGTCGAGGCCACCGGCGAACCCTGCCAAAACCACCCGATCAAAGTGCTCCTTCTCCAGCCAGGCGGCCACCCACATCGCACTTTCCACCCCGATCCCACAGACACCCCACGCCAACTCAGGCCCACCCGCAGCATCGGCGGGGGTCGCTGCGGACTTTTTCATCCCCCCGGTGCCATCACTGGCAATGTCCGTTAGAAAGTCGTCATCCGCGTCGCAGATTCCCCTACCGGGTGCCCCCTTAAACCGATGGACAGGCACCGGTAAACGCCGGAGGTGCGGGAAAAACTGCGCGAGGGCCGCGCCCTCGAAAGCCGTGGGCGTCAAAAGCAACGTCTTCATCACCCGCGAGCGCACCACGGCAGCCGACCGCTCCGCAAGATTCAAGTAGCCGGAAACTTTTACCTCGCCAAAACCCACCGTTTCCAGGCAACCATCAGTCTGATGAGCCTCAACCTCCCTGCCCTCGCCCGCGCCGCTGATGAGAGTCGCGGCCTTTCCATCGACGCGGTTTGCGCCTGCCAAAGCGGCCACCTCGGGTTGCCGCTGGGAGCTGCCGAAATCGGCGCCGTCCTCTTCGGAGCCAGCCTCAGCTTCCATCCCGGCCAGCCAGAGTGGCTCAACCGCGACCGTTTTGTGCTCTCGGCCGGCCACGGCAGCATGTTCCTTTATTCCTGGCTCCACCTCGCCGGATACGCCGTCACCATCAACGACCTCAAAGCCTTCCGGAAGCTGCATTCCATCACTCCCGGCCACCCAGAGTTTGGCGAAACCCCAGGCGTCGAAGCCACCACCGGCCCGCTCGGCCAGGGCACCGGCAACGTCGTCGGCATGGCCGTCGCCGCCAAAATGGCCGCCGCCAAGTTCAATACCGCCGACCACGTCATCTTCGACCACCACGTCGTCGCCCTGGCGGGTGACGGCTGCCTCCAGGAGGGCATCAGCCACGAGGCCGCGTCCTTCGCCGGTCGCTTCGGCCTCGATAACCTCATCATGCTCTACGACAGCAACGACATCACGCTGGACGCGATGGCTGACAAGACCCAGAGCGAAGACACCGCCTTGCGCTACGAGGCCTACCAGTGGGACGTCGTCACCCTGCCCGATGGACACGACCTGAAGGCCATTTTCGAGGCCATCGAGGCCGCCAAAGAAAACGACAATGGCCGCCCGAAGCTCATCATCTGCAAAACCGAAGCCGGTCGCGGCATTTCCGAGGTTGCCGGAACCGCCAAGGCCCACGGGGAAGGCGGCGCAAAATACGCTACCGCTGCGAGGAAGTCCCTCGGTCTGCCGGAGGAGCTTTTTTACGTCAGCCCAGAAACCCGCACCTTCTTCGCTGAGCGCGCCGCCGCTCTGGCCGAGCAGCACGCCCGCTGGGAAGCCACCTTCACCGCTTGGCAGGCCGCCAACCCGGAATTGGCCAAGGTCCTGGCCGCTGGCCAAAATAAGGAGTGGGGCACCGCCGAAGAACTCCTTGCCCACCTCCCCGAGGCCTCCA
>DAIQNO010000134.1:0-6558 GCA_036788355.1 Opitutales bacterium
AATAATAGACCCACAGGGATTCGAACCCCAACTAAAAGAACCAAAATCTTCTGTGCTACCGTTACACCATGGGTCTGTGGAAGCTAGAACACTACGAGGGTGGGATGTTGCGTCAAGGAGAAATCACGATTTTTTCGCGCGGCGGGAAGCGGGTCACGGCCCCGCGTTGCGGCGGGGTGGTTCTGGGATTAGGGAGTTCGGTGGTAGTTTTCTGCGGTGGGGGGGGATTTTCGGGTTCGACAGCGCGATCAGCGGGCTTCTTGATCGGCGGGGATGACTTTACGGGACTCCATTCTCCAGGCTGGGCAAACTGGCCACCTTCTTGACTCGACCGTTTCGGCACTTTTGGAGTGGGTGGACGGCTCGTTTTGCCCGGATTGGGCGCGTGAGGCCATTGCCGAGCTGGTGGCTGGCGGTCATTGGGGCGAACTCAACGACCGTTTTTTCCAGACGATGGCTTTTGGCACGGGTGGATTGCGGGGTCGGACGATCGGGCGCGTTACTCCGGCGTCCGAGAGGGGCACTCCCGGCCCGCTGGGGGAGCCTGAGCACGCGGCAGTCGGAACTAACGTGGTGAATGATTTCACGGTGGTGCGGGCCACCTTGGGGCTGTTTCGCTACACCCAGCGGTATCTTGCTGAAAATGAGATCTTCGATGTCCCGAAGTTGGTGATCTGCCACGATGTCCGCCACTTTTCCCGCTATTTTTGCGAGTTGGCGGCCAGCACCTGGAGCCAAGCGGGCGGGTTGGCGTTGATTTTCGATGGGCCGCGCTCGACGCCTCAACTGAGCTTCTCGATCCGCCAGCTTAAGGCTCATGCGGGGGTGAATATCACGGCCAGCCACAACCCGCCACATGACAACGGTTACAAGGCCTACTTTATCGACGGCGGGCAGCTCGTGCCGCCGCACGCCGGGGGCATCGTGGGTGAGGTGAGCGCCATTGCTTTGGAGGAGGTGCCCGCGTATCTGACCATCGATCTGAGCCGGGTGGTGACGCTGCCGAAGGAGGTCGATGACGGTTACGAGGAGGTGCTGGAGGAGTCGGTGCTGGACGCCGGACTGCTGGAAGAGTTTCCGCCGACGGTGGTTTTCACCCCCAACCACGGTTGTGGCCAGGTCTCCGTGCTACCGGTGCTGGAGCGCTTTGGCGTCAAGGTGCATTGCGTGGCCGAGCAGATGCCGATGGATGGGCGCTTTCCGGCTTGTGCTTCGCCCAACCCGGAAAATGCCGGTGCTTATGAGTTGGCGCTGGCTCTGGCGGAGGAAACGGGTGCGGAAGCAGTGATTGCGACGGATCCCGACGCTGATCGCCTCGGCTGTGGAGCCCGCGATCGCGCTGGCAAGATGGTGCTCTACACGGGTAACCAGCTTGGCTCGGCCTTGGCGGAATACCGGGTCAGCAAGCTGAAGGAGCTGGGCGTTTTACCCGAGGAAGGAACCACTTCTGCGGCGCTGATCAAGACCTTCGTGACGACCCCTCTCCAGGAGGCCATCGCCCACGCCCACGGCCTCAAGTGCATCAACACGCTGACCGGTTTTAAGTGGATCGGCGACAAGCTGAACGACTACGAGGAGCAACTGCGCGACGGGATTTTCGAGGAGGAAGGGGTCGGCCTGGACTACGATCGGACGGATATCGGGACGCGGATTGCGATGTTGCTGGAATATAGCACCTTCTACGTTTTCGGCGGGGAGGAGAGCTACGGCTACCTGGCCAGTGATCGTGTCCGGGATAAGGATGCCAACGCGGCGATTTTGATGTTCTGTGAGCTGCTGGCAGAGCTGAAAAAGCACGATCTGACGCTCGGGGAATACCTAGACGGGATCTACCAAAAATACGGCTACTATCAGGAGTCCCTGGTCAATCTCTACCTCGAAGGGGCCAGTGGGGCCGCCCAGATTCAGCAGATTTTGACCTCCTACGCGAAGAACCCACCGCAGGAGTTGGGCGGGGTTAAGGTGACGAAGGTGACCAATTTTGCGAAGGACGACCTGGTGGATGCCGATGGAAAGTCGATCCCCAAGGAGAAGTTTTTCCTGCTGGAATTGGCCAACGGCTATCAGTTCGCCGTCCGCGGATCGGGCACCGAGCCCAAGATCAAGTTCTACTGCTTCGCCAAGGAGGCGATTGGTCGTTCTGAGGACCTGCCGAAAGCCAAGGAAACGGCAACGGAGCGGCTCCGCCAGATGGGGGCAGCGATCGAGTCGGACGCCAGGAATCGCGCTGGGTTGTAACGTTGTGAAAAGCGGGTGAAAACGGGCCTTTCGAGACAGCGGGAAATGGGTGAGCTTTGCGAAAAGAGCGACTTTGGGGCTGACTTCCCCCATCTCGGTATAGGTCTAGCCCGACTTTGGCGAAGTGAGGGCTGCCAGCAGACTTTCCGCTCTGAGCGGCGATGGGTGCTGGTATTGGCGGTCTTGGGGTTGGCGATGCTGGCCCATCCAGGGCGGGCGCAGTCTGCGATGGCCACGGAGGACCTGATCCGGCGTCACCGGGCTTCCTTGGGTAGCACAGCGGCCTTGCAGGCCTTTCAAAGCGTGGCCTGGGAGGGTGAGTTGACGGTACGGGGTGAGTCCTTTCGGGTGCGTGAGTTGCGGGCGGCCCCGAGCAGCTTCCGGCGGGAGGTTTCGCAGGGTGATCGACAGTGGGTCGAGGTGAGCAATGGGGAGAGCTTCTGGCGCTGGTCGGAGACTGGGGGCCAGCGTTCCGATGCGGAGCTGCTGACCGGTGAAACGGCGGCCTGGTTGGGGGTAGGTGGACCGTTATTCCCGAGTTGGTGGAGCGGGCTACCCGGAGCTACCTCCGGCGTTTCAACCAGCGGCATCCAGCGGCACCCTGAGATCACTCCGGCGGTCTATCGCCTCAGTTGGACAGAGCAGGAGCAGTTTGACGTGACGGCGTTTATCAACATCTACGATTTCCGGATGTTGCGGCAGGAGATCCGCCACCGCAGCCACCCAACAGCGGCACCGGTGGTGCTCAAGTTCCGGGATTTCCGGACTTTCTCCGACCTGACTTTTCCGACGACAGTCGAGATGCTGATCGGGGAGAGCCCCTTGAGTGTGCTGCGTATCACCACCGTCGATGTCCGGCCCTTGGTTTTTCGGCAGGCTTTCGAGCCGGTGCCGGTGCGTCGGCGGCGGCCCGAGGCCGTGGGTGAGCCGTAGGGGCCGTGGGTGAGCTGTAGGGGCCGTGGGTGGTGAGCGGCAGCAGCGCCTCGGAAGGTCCGGGCCGCCGTCGCGATAGCTGGCCGTCGAAATGCTCCGCGCTGAAGAGAGGGTCTTAGTGATACACCTTTCTTATCGCGACGGCGCGAGGTTTCAGAGGCGCCAGACGGACTTTGAACCTCCGCCCTTGAGCAACTTCGTCCGGCCATCGAAATGGCGCCACAACCCCTTATTTAACCATGACGCGACCTACCAACTCATCGAGTTTTTCCTTTCTGGCCGCCCGATGGGGTTTCTCCGGGAGAGGGAGGCGAGTCTCTGCGCTACCGGTGTGGTTATGGATTGCCGTGGCTGGCTGGGCTCTGCCATTGGCGGGGCAGCCTCAGGGCCGCCCGACTCAAGCGGCACCGACCGCGCAAAGCCCCGCTCGCGAAGTCAATCGGGGTGCTGCGGCTGCTACGACCGCCGCCACGGGCCTCCCAGCCTCGGCGTCGGAACTCACCGATCAGCAGGTGTTCTCGCTTTTGACCCTGGAGGAGCGGCGCTCCTGGGGTGAGGCCCAGACCCTCCTGCGGGAAGCCGCGACCCAGAAGGCCAACGGGGAATGGTTGTTGAGCCGACAGCTTTCGACCATGGAGAATCCCGAGGTGGCCAGACCGCGCCTGGAGGCCTCTCATCGGCGTGGTCGCGAGGAAGTAGCGGCGGCTAACGCGAAAACTCAGCGGGCCAACAGCGTCCTCTTGGCGTTGCGAGAGAGTGCCTTCACGCGACTGATTGAGTCGAGTCGGCCTCCGGTTCCTCCGATCAAGATTGAGGTGACGTTGCCGTTGACGGATCCTGACTGGGGTCGTCTCTACACGGAACAGTCCCGCATTTTGCGGCAGCAGGGCTATAATCGGCTGTTTTTCGCCGGCCATTTTTTGCCCGTTGCGACGATGGTGTCCGAGGATGCCTCCGTCCCGGTCGAGGGAGTTGCGGTTGAAGGCTTAGCGGTGCAGGGCGGTCCCGCGGGCCAGAGCTTGCAGCGCGGCGACCACCGCGAGGTCTGGGAGGCGTTTCGCTCTGCGGATCGCGGGTCCTTTTTACTGCAATCGGGCTCGCCGAGGGATCTTGAGGTTGGCTGGGTGCGTAACGAGCTAACTTTTTCCTTTCCGCAAGCGGAGGAATCGCGTCGGCACTTTATTGCGGCGGTGCTCTTCGCCCGCACCTACCCTCTGAGTGCGGGTTTGGAGTTGCGCGTGGTGGATGCCTTCGAGCTTTCGACGGTGCGGCTGTTGCATCGGACGATGGCTTTAGTGCCGCGCTCGTCTTTGGGTTTAGAGAAACAGGAGGTGCCCACCAGGGCTGGCCAGGCGTCAGGTGAGATCGAGCAGCCGGGAACCAGGGATGCTGGTAACACCCCTTTAGATGCCGCTGCCGCCGTGGGAGCCGCTCAGCCGACGATCACGTCGGCCCCGTCTGTGGCAGGCAGCCCAGGGCCGTTGTCCGCTCGTGTGGTGGTTAAACCGCTCCCCTATGAGTTAAAAGTCACTTTGACCGATAGCCAGCGGATCCTGGGCACGATGACCTCCCCCGACTTGGCGGAGCGTTACCTGTGGCAGTTTTCGGCGCGTGAGGATGGCGACCCGATCTCGGTCGTCGGAGAACTGGTTTTGGAGGGAGAGCTGACCAAGCAAGGGCTGAGGTTTCTTCCGGAGGGCTTCTTCCGCAGCGTTTACCCTGAAAGTCTTAGGGGTGAGGAGGTGCGGCAAAGTAACGCGAAATTGGCTCTCCTGGAGCCAGAGGAACTGGCCACGTTGACGGTTGCGACGCAAAATCCGGCGGGAGCCGTGGGTGCTGGGGCTTCTGAGGCCGGTGCCGATTCCTTCCCTGAAGTCGTCAGCCGCCGCCGGGACTTTTTAGTGGTGGCTACGGTCTCGGAACCCGCCGCCGCCCCTCCCGTGGTGATCGAAACGGTATCCATCCGGCTGGGACTTGCCGAGGGTGGCGTCGAGGTGCCAAAGTAGGTGCCGGAGGTGTCTGAACCAGCCGGGATTGGGCATCTCGGGTCCAGTGGAGCGACGCTTCTCGTCATGACTTCACAGCCCGCATCGCAGGCCTCCGACTCCGCGAGGAACAGCCCTAGTTCACAGGATTCTTTTGGTTGTTGCGAGTAGCGGCTTGAGGGTCTTCGAAAACTCCCATCTGGCGGAATTTTTGGTAACGATGGCGTCGCAGGGCGTGGCCGTTGAGGTTGGAAAGTTCCCCGAGGTGCCGTTCCAGGGCGTTGCCGAGGAGGGTTGCCGCGCCCTCATAATCGGTGTGGGCTCCCGCGAGGGGCTCCGGCACGACTTCGTCAACAATCCCCAGCTCGAAGAGGCGATCCGCAGTGATCTGCAGGGCTTCAGCGGCGCGTGGTGCATGGACGCGGTCTTTCCAGAGGATGGCGGCGCAGCCTTCGGGTGAAATCACCGAGTAGTAGGCATTTCGGAGGATCAGCACGCGGTTAGCCACCGCGATGCCGAGGGCACCGCCCGAGCCACCTTCACCCAGCACGGCGGCGATAACCGGGACGGTGAGGGCGGCCATTTCGCGCAGGTTGACGGCGATGGCTTCGGCGACATGGCGTTCCTCTGAGCCGATGCCGGGATAGGCCCCGGTGGTATCGACCAGCGTGATGATGGGGAGGCGGAATTGCTCGGCCATTTTCATCAACCGCAGTGCTTTACGGTATCCCTCGGGATTGGGGCAGCCGAAGTTCCGCAGCACGTTCTCCTTGGTGCTGCGGCCCTTTTGCTGGCCGATCACCATCACCGCTTTACCGCGAAACCAAGCAGGCCCTCCCACAATGGCGGCATCCTCGCGGAAGAGCCGGTCCCCCTGGAGGTTCTGGAAGTTCGCGAAGAGGGCGGAGATGTAGTCGAGGGCGTAGGGCCGCCGGGGGTGCCGGGCCAACTGGATGCGCTGCCACGGTGTCAGCCGAGAGTGGATGTCGCGCTTGGTGCGCTCGATCTTTGCTTCGATCGAGGCCACCTCGTCCACCATGTCGAGATGGTGGTTTTCTGAGGAGGTCTGCAGCTTCCGCAGGTGCTCCTCCAGCTCCTGGATGGGCTTTTCGAAGTCGAGGAGGTAAGTCGGTTTTTCCGGGGGAGTGGCCATAGTCAACAGGTCAGAATCTTTAACACAGTTTCCCCCTCCAGCCACCCAAAAACAGTGCCCGTGGGCCTCGCCACTGAAAATTTTAGAGGATAACCCACTCCCCGTGAGGCGAGGTTATCGCCGCGATTGCATAGAAAATCAGACCGTCGGTGCGCCGCTAGTGTCCTGCGAGGTAAGTCCGCCGCAGAATTGCTGCCCCAACGGGGCGAGAGGCCAAAGCCCAGGGTGCAGCGAAGCGCAACCCTGGGT
>DAIQNO010000135.1:0-6541 GCA_036788355.1 Opitutales bacterium
ATTGTCACGGAGCAGCGGCCGCTGGTGTCTGGCACCACGACCAGCGGGGACACCGTCACCAGCAACGTGAATTACCGTGACGTGGGCATCACCCTCGACGTTAAGCCGCTGATCGGCAACGATGGGCAGATTCAGCTCGAAATCACCCAGACCAGTGACAATTTTGGCTCGGACGAGGACGCAGTGACGGTAAACGGCACCCCGCAGGTGCCGATCTTGCGTCGCGAAGCCAGTTCTTTCGTGAGCTTGCGCGATGGCGAGACGATCGTGCTCGGGGGGTTGCGTTCTCGCGAGGTGCGCAATGATCGCAGCCGCCTCTTCCTGCTAGGGGATTTACCGATTTTGGGGCCGTTGTTTCAGCCCGAGAACAACTCGGCCAACGAGACCGAGCTAATTATCTTTATCCGCCCGACGGTGATTACGTCCAGCGCGGTGGCTAATCGGTTGACTGATGACGCACTGACCAGCCTGGGTGATACCGGCGATGCTCTGCGGGACTTTTACGAGACCGACGAGTTTCCGGAGGCGACGTTGCCGCCGTATGATCCGTTCAAGCTGAAGGAAGTCCTGGGACTGCGGGATCAAGCTGCCAGTGCGGGGGAGTCCGGTGAGGCCACTCAGCGACCGAAGTTGCGACGGGGGTCCCGCTAAGAGGGGCTTAGGCACCGGTTGAGCGGTCGCCGTTGACCCGGCGGGCTAGCAGAGTTGGCTGGCGGCTCGGTTTCGCCGGGGCCGGGAGGGGTTGCCCAGGAATCAGCGGTCCCGGCGGTGGCGCCGGGGCGGGCGTCGTCGGGTTAGCAAGGGGCCAGAAGAAGATTTTTCTGCACAGAGGGCTTTTATTAGAAAAAGTTATCTGAAAATCGCGGCTGTTAAGCGAAAAGGGTTGCCATCGTCGGAATCGGTTGTCCATCCTCGTGGACGATGGACTTTGAAACGCAATTGGGACTGCAGGCGAAGAGCGGGGAGACCGCCTACGACCGCGCTGCGATGACGGACTACGTCAACCTGAAGTTGACGGCTGCCGGGCTGCCGACGCCGCAAGAGGCGCCGAAAGGCTCCTTGGTGAACCTCAACCAGTCGTTATTGGCGAGTTACCGGGAGAAATCTCGGCTGCTGGATGAGTATCTTCCGCCGTGTGACCAGCGGATTCAGAACTTTCTGACTGGTTATTTTGGCGACCTGGGTGGGGATGCGGTGCCGCAGCTACCTCGGCAGACGCTGGTGATTGACCGGCACGGGCTGGCCCGGACGCTTTCTCTGCCAGCCAAGGGGGATTATTTTTCCTCGGACATCATCGACAGTTACCGGATTCAGCAGGGGGTTTTGCACAACCCGAAGAGCGACCGACGGACTACGGCGGGGGTTTTTCACGTGGCGGAGGGCGGTTTACCGATCCCCAACGACAAGAAGGCGGTGCCGCGGGTGGCGGTGGCGGGGCTCTTGCGGAAGGCACTAAACCCGCCCGCATCCCTGCGGAGCCTCCCCTATCTGTCGGAGTTGCCGGGTCGCCCAGGTAGCTTGCTGTCGCTGTTGTTGCGCCCGGTGGTGGTGCCGTCGGTGCCAGGCTTCACGCCGGAAAAGACCATGGAGGTGCGCTTTTTCGCGCCGGGGAACCTGGTGAGCAATCTCGACTTCGTGGAGTCGATCTTTGGTAACGGCGGGGATCCGTTCCTGGCCGAGAATGACGCGGCCCTCGATCCGGAGCACTGGAGCGGCCACACGGGTTGTGTGATCCTGGCCCCCCACCTGATCGGGACGACGAAGCGCGAGCTGGGGCTGCCCCACGTCAAGGATGCCACGGAACGCCAGCAGCGCGATGGGATGTGCTGGGCCGACCCGGAGGAGCTTTACAACGATGGGGGTGCCTTCAAGGTGACGGTGCGGACGGCGGAGGGCGTGATCGTGACGGCGATCGCGGATAATTACTTCGGCTACTCGAAAAAGGAGGTAAAGACGCAGATCAGCTACGCGGCCAACCTTTACGGGTTGGCGGAGGAGGAACACGCGGGCGGGGCCCTGGTTTTCCCCGGTTATGACCTCGGTGAAGACTTCTACCTCGGGCAGTTTTACCGTGATCTGCCGCACAACTATGCCGGATTGGTGCAGCGTTATGGCGATTTGATCGACTTTCAGCCTCAGGGTTACGGTATCGATCGCACCTACCCGGAGATCCTTTTCTTGCCTGAGGACGCGCGGATTGAACTGAACACGCAGAAGATCACCTGGAGCAAGGATGGCCAGGTGCAGACGCTGAAGTTGCTGCCGGCGCAGGTTTACGTTTACCCCAATGGCTACAAGGTGCGGATGCTGAAGCCGGCGGAGGGTCGGCGTTGGCGGCTGGTCGGCCACACGGCCGAGAGCCTGGTCTGCCATAAGCCCTGCACGGTGTCCGGGGGCGGCAAGTCCGAGATTTCCAAGCCGATCACCGATGCGATCATCACCGGGCCGGTCTTTGTCAGTGATTTCGAGAAGGACATCGCCCTGGCCCGCGACGTGATTGGCCGGGAGTTTGGCAACCGATTCCTCGATGAGTCGCGCAACCGCGGCGAGGGCCGCCCGTTGCTCAGTCCCGATCGTTCTTTGGGGTCGGTGATTCAGTTGCTGACGCCTTCGGCGACGGACTTCACTCCGGAGTATAATGCCTGGCTGGAGACCATCCCGCAGCACGTCAAGGAGATGGTTTTCATCGTGAAGCGGTTCTACAAGCCGGATTGGGGGTCGGACTGGTGGACGCGGTTCAGCGTCGATCTGATCAACGGGGCGGCTGGCAACATCCTGCGTTATCGGTCGCAGCCGATGAGCACGCAATACCTGCGGGTCGGCTACACCGAGAGTGGCCAGTGGCGGACCTTCGGCCTGCGGAAGGACTTTATCCCGGCGGTGAAAATCTCGATGGAGGACGACATTACGGCCTCTGTGGTGGCTCCGGCTCACCGGATTGCCAGCTTGCCGCCGCAGTGGACAGCGCCGTCGGCCAAGTTTGTGCAAAACTGCGAGTATCGGTTTTTTCAGCGTCCGGACGACGCGATCATCCGGGGCTATGATAAGCAGGCCGAGATGGATCTATCGACGCCGGACAGTTTCCTGAGCAACTACCAGCCGCTGACCCGGAAAGAGGCGGTCGCCGAGATTGAGGATGCGATCCGCTTTGGGCAATACACGCTGCCGATGCAGGAGATGATCCGGGCTTTTGCGGAGGCGGAAGCGCCGACCTACTACGCGACCAGCGCGACTCCCCGGATCGTGGATGGAAAGTTTACCAAGAATCCGCGTTACTTGCAGGTGCGTCCAGACCTCAAGCAGGGCCGCGAGGTTTACCTGTCGAACCTCAGCACGCGGTTTTACCGCCAGCAGGACGCGGTGAGCGCGTTGACGCGCCCGGTGACGTCGGTGTTGCCGGGTCGTCGGAATAACCCGGCGGAGCCCAAGGATGGGGTGAAGCCGCTCTGCGTGTTTAATCCGATCCACTACCTGGAGCTGCCAGAGTTGTTCATGGAGTTTATCTCCAGCATCACGGGGAAGAGCCCTTCGACGACGGGTGCCGGTTCGGAGGGGGCCTTGACCAAGGCGCCGTTTAACGCGCTGCCGCCGATTTACGACCTCAACAACGCGCTGGTGGCCTTCCTGGCGACGGGTCAGCCCGCCTACATCACGGCGGCGGGCTATGTCGGGCCGAACTTCCGGGTGGATCACGACATTTCGCTGCTGGTGCCCGAAATCTGGTGCCGCCTGCGGCCCGAGGAGTCCGATCCGGCCTACCTGATCAGCCACGGTCTGCTGGAGCGGGTGGAAGACTTCGAGCATGAGGGGGAGATCATTCCGGCCAGTCGCATCGGCTACCGGATCACGGATCGCTTCGTGCGGCAGCTTTTCGGGCGGGTCTTTACCAACCCGACGGCGGTCTTTTCGGAGGATATGCTGAAGCCGGAGAAGCAGTGTCTGGAGACTTTCGTGGTCGGGATTAAGACCATCGCGGCAGCCCACCAGGAGGTCGCGGCCAACTACTTTGCGGATGGCTCAGTGGAGGAGGCTTGCCCGCCGCTCAAGGCCCTGCTGCACATCATGACGACTGGCAGCTATGAAGGGAAGGGATTGAACGATCCAGCGATCCGGAGTCTTTTTAAGCGCGAGTCGATGCTATCGAGCGACTGGTATCGGGCTCGCTTGGTCAGTCAGCAGAATGCCGATCGGCTCCGCTGGCAGCGTCACGTGGCAGACCTGGAGGCTTTCGCGGCCAGGCCCTCCCATGCCGACGTGGCGGCCGAGTTGGGCATCTCTGATCGCCTGAGTGCGGCTCGCGCCCAGCTCGTCCATGTCAGTGCCCCGGCCTACCTTGAGGAGCTGGTGGGCACCATCGGACGCCAGCCGATCGCGTGAGCCTTCCTTGAGGTTTTCTTAAGGCTCCGTAAAGGCTTCGGCAGAGCGGGCCAGCTTTCCTAGCCCGCACTGCCCAAGCTTGCACTCTTCGCTGCGAGCACCAGCGTCCCCGCCGGTTCGTTTTGGGTGGGAGTTGCCGACGAGGACGTCGGCGCTCCCAGGGGCGGTATTCATCACGCCCCTTGAGCACCTGGGGGTGGTCGATTTGGGTTGCTTTCGGCCGCTGATGAGGGTGATTATCGTCGGTGGTGTTGATTGACACGCCTCACCGTTTACCGAGAACCCCCAACTAACCGCAGAGCGACCATGCCAGGAAAATTTGAAGTAAAAGCCGCAGGCACTGAGCAGTTCATGTTTAACCTTAAGGCGGGAAATGGCGAAGTGGTTCTGACCAGTCAGCTTTACGCCTCGAAAGCCGGTGCGTTGACTGGGATTGAGTCGGTGCGAAAGAATGCCGAGGTCGCTGAGCGCTTCGAGGAGCGCACCGCGACCGATGGCTCTCCTTACTTTGTGTTGAAGGCGGGGAATGGCGAGGTGATCGGGAAAAGCCAGATGTATTCCGCCGTTTCGTCGATGCGCGGCGGAGTGGCCTCCGTCCGCGAGAATGGGCCATCCGCCGCCCTGGTTGACCTCACGGTGTGAGGATTGACCTTGAACAGGCCGACGGGGACGCCGGCGCTCCTAGCGAAGTTTCTGGGGAAACTGACCCGCCACCCCGCAGTTTTAATCAACCACGATCAGCGGAGTTGCGAAGCTCTGGCCTTGTCAACGGTGGTGAGGAGTTGCACGCTCCGGGTTTTTCGATGAAACAACGCACTCTCTTGCGCGAAGCAAGCTGCTCTGGCAAGGCCCTACATTCTGGGGAGCCGGTGACCCTGACGCTGAAACCTGGCCCGGTAAACTCCGGGGTGGTTTTTCGGCGGATCGACCTTTTTGGGAAGCCGGAGATCCGTCCGGATGTCGATCTGGTGACCGATGTCGTCCGCAGCACCACGATTTCCAGCGGGCACACCAAGGTGCAGACCATCGAGCACGTCTTGAGTGCGTTGCATGGTGGCGGGATCGACAACTGCGTGGTGGAGATGGATGCCTCTGAGCCGCCGATCATGGACGGCTCGGCGCGGGATTTTTCCAACCTGATTTTGCAAGCGGGGCCGGTCGAGCAGGACGCCGAGCGGGAATACCTGACGCTGACGCAGCCGATCTCGGTGACGCGGGGCAGTTCTTCGTTGATTGCCCTCCCGCACTCCGGGTTGCGCATTACCTGCACCAGCGCGGACGACCGTGGCGTCCACACCCAGCACATTTCGCTGGAGATTGACCCCGATGTGTTTCTGGCGCAGGTGGCTCCGGCGCGGACGTTCACGATTTACGAGGACATCGAGGAGTTGTTGAAGCTCGGCAAGATTCAGGGCGGGAGCCTCGATAGCGCGGTGGTGATCAAGGGCGACACCATCATTTCCAAGGAGCCGCTGCGGTTTAAGGAGGAGTTTGCCCGCCACAAGGTGCTGGATATCATCGGGGATATTCTGTTGCTGGGGAAGCCGTTGCACGCCCACCTGATCGCGGTGCGGACGGGCCACGGGCTGAACGTGGAGCTTTGCCGGGCGATCCGGCAGTCGCTGCTGCCCAAGCCGCCAGCGGAGCCGAGTGAGGGGCACCGCCCGCGAGCGGCGCGAAGTGCTAAAAGCAAGGCGGTGGCGGCCGCAGATTTAGCGGCCGAGCGCACGATGGACATCCGGCGGATTCTCGACACAATCCCGCACCGCTACCCTTTCGTGATGATCGACCGGGTGTTGTCGGTGGAGAGCGATACTGAGCTGACCGCGCTGAAGAACGTCACGATCAACGAGCCGTATTTTCAGGGGCATTTTCCGGGTCAACCGGTGATGCCGGGCGTGCTGCAGATCGAGGCGATGGCGCAAGCCGCGGGTCTGTTGATGATGCGGAAAGCGGGTACGGAGAATAAGATCGCCTTCTTTATGAGCTGCGATAAGGTGAAGTTTAGGCAGGCGGTGACGCCTGGCGATCAACTCGAGATCCAGGTCAAGCTGCTGAAGTCGCGTGGTGAGCGGATCGGGGTGGCGGAGGGGAAGTGCCTGGTGGCAGGGAAGGTGGTTTCCAGCGCGGAGTTGATGTTTACCATCGCCGATGCCGGGGGCGA
>DAIQNO010000136.1:0-6512 GCA_036788355.1 Opitutales bacterium
CAGGCTCCTGCGCAGCTATCCCATCCCCGACTTAGCTAAGCTCACCGGGAACTTCCTCAACCGCCCCGCCCTCGCCAACGAGGACGACACCCCGCTCAGACCCAATACAGATCGCGCAGCACTGCTTCGGTCGCTTCAAGCCCTCGAAGACGCCAGCGCCGACCGCGCTGGCAACTTCTACGCCGTGCTCCTGATGGACGGCGATTCCATGGGCGCACTGATTCGTTCGCACGGCGCATCAACGGTCACCGACGCCCTCACAAAGTTCGCCACCGCAGTCCCGGATACCATCGACGAACACGACGGCGTCACCGTCTATGCCGGTGGCGACGATCTTCTGGCTCTCTTACCTCTGGACACCGCCCTTGCCGCGGCTTCAGCAGTCCACAAGCTTTATGCCGAATCATTTCCTGCGCACACCCCGGCAACCATTTCCGCAGCCATCGTGTTTGCCCATTACCGCTGCACGTTCAGCCGGGTTCTCACCTCCGCCCATGATTTGCTCGACGAGGTGGCCAAGGACCGAACGGGTCGCGATGCCATCGCCATCCGCGTGCTCAAGCCCGGAGGGCTGACCGGAGAATGGAGCGCACCCTTTTCGCACTTCATGAAAACCGCTCCGGATAATCCTCACCTCTTCGCTCCCTTAATCAAACAATTCGGCGACAAAAAAACGCTCTCTTCGAGCTTGCTCTACAACTTGCGCGAACGCTTCTCCCAACTCACCGGAGACGACCATGCCCTGGCAGATCGCACCCAACTCCACAAACTCTTTACCGCCGAGGCACTCATCGGCAAGCGCGACCGGGAAAACCAGGACCAGCTTCACCAGGAGATCAATCGTGCCATGAGTCAACTGCTCGACGTCTGCCAGACCATGCGAAGAGACCCGCAAACCGGCCAAGCCGGAGCCACAGGCCACTTTACCTTCGACGGTCCCCGCCTCCTGAAATTCCTCGCCTTGGACGGGAAGGAGGGAGCGGAATGAAAACTTTCTCCCTCAACCCGCAGGACGCCTGGTTCTTCCGCGACGGTCGGCCCTACAACAAGGAGGAATCCAACCAGGCCGATGTGTCCAGCGTTTTTCCTCCTCCCGCTCGCACCCTCAGTGGCGCCTTTCGCGCCGCACTGGCCCGCGCCAACGGCTGGAACGGAAAGGGCGCGTGGTCTGAAGCGCTCAACTCCTCTCTTGGCAATGGCCCGGACGACCTGGGCCCCTTGCAGTTCTCTGGACCTTTTCTCATCAAAGACGGTCAAGCACTCTGGCCCCTGCCTCGCCTTATCTTGGGCCGAGCTGGCGAATGCTGGCTTCCTTCGGCCTTCCTCTGTCCAGATAAAGTCACCCTCGCCACAGACGCAGGTGACCTGAATCTGCCGCTGCTTGCACTCCGTGCTGGCGAAACAGCCGATGGCCTCAAGCCCGCTGAAACCAGTTGGGCGACTGCAAGTGCCCTCGGAGCCATCCTCAATGGGAATCTGCCACAGGCATCAGAAATATTCCCACCCGGCGCACTTTGGGAACACGAATCCCGCGTTGGTCTGCACCGCGATGAGATCAAGCTAACCACCGGAGAAGGCGCGCTCTACAGCCCTGCCTATGTCCGACTGAAGAAAGGCGTCGCTCTCGGGGTCGGTCTGGAAGGCCTGGCGGAGACCCTTTCGTCAAGCATCCCTTCGCTCTTCCCCCTCGGTGGCGAATCCCGGCTGGCCCAATGCGATCCCTGGCCGCATGATCCGCTGCCCGTCGCGCCGCCATTGAACTCCTTCCGGCCCGACCAGAACGGTTACCTCAGTTTCGCCGTCATCCTACTGACCCCCGGCGCTTTCAGAGAACCGCCTATACCCGGTGTGGGCATCGTCTCCGCCTGCCTGGGCAAGCCTCAGCTCATCGGAGGCTGGAACTCCGTGGCTCGCGAACCGTTGCCTCTCAAACCTCACGCTCCCGCTGGCTCCGTCTGGTTTTGCCAGATCCGGGAGACGGATTTCCCCGCTATCCACTCCCTGCACGGCTCCCACATCGGACCGCACGCTTCGCACGGCTTCGGTCAGATCATCCTTGGCCACTGGCCGATCAACACAAACTAGCACCTTATGAAAACACAGCTCATCGGTCTCCTCGCCGAAACCTCCATTCACCCTGGCGCGGGCCAATCCTCCGGCGTCGTGGACCTCCCCGTCGCCCGCGAAGCGGCCACCGATTACCCGGTGATCCCCGGCTCCAGCCTGAAAGGGGCTCTGCTCGGGCTCGCACGCCAAAGAGAATTGGCTGACGTGAAACGCATCTTCGGCGAGCAGGACCATGCCGGTGGCCTGCTCGTCTCCGACGCCCGGCTGCTGCTCCTGCCCGTGCGCAGCCTTCAATCCGCCTACAAATGGGTCACCTGCCCGCACCTGCTGGAACGCCTTGCCCGCGACCTGCAACGCGGCGGTGCGAACGGCGGGCTTCCGACACCTGCCGTAACGGAGGACCATTACCTCGGGGCGGGCAACGATCCGTTGCTTTTGGAAGAGCGGCAGTTTCGCCACGGCGGATCTCTGCCTGATGGCCTCGCGGATGCGTTCGCAAAGCTCATCCCGCACGTCTCCACCCGCAAGCGCCTGGCCGCCCAACTCGTCGTCCTGCACGACGATGACTTTATCTGGTTTGCCCGCTATGGGCTTCCCGTCCAAGCTCGCAATGTCCTCAATCCCGACACGAAGACCAGCAACAACCTCTGGTATGAAGAAACCATCCCCCCCGATGCGCTCTTCTACACGCTCCTCGCCGAACGGCAAAGTGGCACCCTCGCCAAGGTAACCAGCCTTTTTGCAGACCGCCCCTATCTCCAAGTCGGTGGTAATGAAACCGTCGGCATGGGTTGGTTCGCCGTCACCCTGCCCACGGAAAAAGGAGGTGAGGCATGAGTCAGCAATCCCTCGCCCAACGCCGCGCTGCCCATGCACTGGTGAGGGTGGAGGCTCACCGAGACCGCAATCGGGCCCGAAACGATCCGGATTACAGCAACTACGTGAGCTACGTCGAGAGCCTGCCCGCCACAATCTTGATGAACGGGCTGGGGCAGACTGCTGCCACCTTGCTTTCCAAGGCCAATGGCGAGATGAACTCGCCCCACGGTCTCCTCTACAGCGATCTCCAAAACTGGCTCTGCGGCACGGATACTGCCGCCCCCTATCCGAATGCCGCTGGCCTCATTCGGGCCATAACCACCGGAAATGAAAAAGCGTATCTCCACGCCCAGACCGAAGCCCTTGCCTGGCTTGTCTGGCTGAAAAAATTTGCCAACGCCTACTTAAAAAAGGGGGACCGTTCATGAGCGCGCCGCTCCCGCAATCCCACGGTGCACCATCGCATCGGCCTTCATCGGCCCATGCTGGCCTCTGGTTCGATAAGTTTTGTGACCAATGGAGTGACAACTGGCGGCTCGACTCCCCAGCTAAACTCAAATGGATCCAAACGGTCACCAACACAAAGATTGGTGATAAGGACCATCTCACTGAGCACGTCATTCGCGCACGAGCATTGGTCAAAGCCAATGGCGGGCAGACCTGTTTTTTCAAAACCTCCGGTCGCTTCGCCACGGGGCTCGGCCGTGAACATCCCATTGAAAATGGTTTCGCCTGGCACCCCATTCTCGGCACCCCCTACCTGCCGGGTTCTTCCGTCAAGGGCCTGGTCCGCAATTGGGCTGAGACTTGGCTGAAAGCTGAATCTTCCGCAGTCGCTCAAATCTTCGGCGGAAACCGCTCTGCACACGTTGGCAGCGTCATTTTTCACGATGCCCTGCCGACGAAACCGATCCAACTCAACGCCGATGTCATGACCCCTCACTACGGTCCCTATTACGAAGGCAAGAGGGACAACTGCGGAAACCTCGAAGCTCCCGCCGACTGGCACAGCCCCGTGCCCATCCCTTTTCTCACCGTCGCCGACAGCCAGCCCTTCCTTTTCCTCGTCAGTCCGCGCACTACCTCGCAACAGAACAAGGCAGACTGTCAACAGGTCGCCACCTGGTTGACCGATGCCCTTCAGGAACTCGGTGCCGGAGCCAAAACCGCTGTCGGCTATGGGCGCTTTGTCGCGGATTTCCAAGCTGGTCAGGAAGCCAACAAAGCCGAAGAGGCGGCCCGGAAGGAGGCCCAAGCAGACAGAGAAAAAGAAGCCTTCGCCGCCAGCCTCGCCAATCTCACCGCCCTCGCTCAAGAACTCCGCAAAGCCGCCCGGGAGCAAAATTGGGAAAATGACCCCGCTGCCTTCAAGAATCCGGGAGTCCGCGAAGGATGGATGACCCGCCTCGAAGCCGATCCTCAGCCCGACGCCATCGACCACTTCGGCAAGCTTATCGAAAAACACGATCCAGACATCCTTGCCAACCCCGAGCGCAAACAGGGCAAGAAGAACAAACCCGCTTACAAAGACACCAGCATCGCTATCGCTAAACGCATCAACAAGCTTACCAACCCATGACCTCCCGTCTCCTTATTGCCACCATCGGCGGTTCACCCGAACCACTCGCCGCCAGCCTCCTCCACTGGAGGCCTGTTCGATCCATCTTTGTTGTCAGCCCGGAGACCAAAGCAGCGGTGAATAAGCAAATCTCTCCCGCCGTGCAAAAGGGAGGCTGGCCGGATTTCGATGCCGGGCGCTACGACCTCACGGAAATTTCCGACGCGCAAGACTTCTCGTCAATTGTGACCACCTTGCGAAACCTTGATGAAAGAATCGCTCGATGGCTGCGCGACCATCCCGACAGTGAAGTCATCGCCGACTTCACAGGAGGGACCAAGGCCATGACCGCCGGGCTCGCCCTCACCGCAGCCCGCTGGCCCTGCCAAATCTCCTATGTCGGCGGCACTGAGCGCACCAAAGACGGATTGGGGACCGTCCTGCCCGGTCGAGAGCAGATCGTGCACGCCCAAAACCCATGGGATGCGCTGGGTTACCTTGCGGTCGAGCAGGCTAAAGTCCTCTTTAACCACAGCGACTTTTCCGCAGCTTCACGGCTACTAGAGACCACTCGCAACAAGACAAGCGATGAAACGAGAAAACGCGAGATTCAGGCCTTCTGCATCCTGTGTCAGGCGCTCGATGCCTGGGAACGTTTTCAGCACAAAGAAGCTCTGGCGAAAATCCAGCATCTGGAAAGAACATGGAACGACCTCATCGCCGCCATCGGCCAAACCGCTGCCCATGCACTGAACGGATGGATCAAGCAAGCAAAACAGCAACTCGAATCCCTTACCAGTGGCCGCGAGATCAATTCGTCGGCCTTAGTCACTGATCTCTTCGCCAACGCCGCCCGCCGTGTCGCGGAGGGTCGTTACGACGACGCCGTCGCCCGCCTCTACCGCGCCATCGAAGCACTCGCCCAGGCCAGGTTGGGAGACCGGGGATACATAGACACCAGCTATGTGCCTGTGGAGAAAATTCCTGAACCTCTAAAGTCCGAATGGCAGACCCGTGCAGTAGATGGACACCTTAAACTCGGCCTGCAAGACGACTATAGATTGCTCGCTGTTCTTGGCGACGAGATCGCAACCCGCTTTAAGGAACTCGAACTCGACGACCCAAGGCGCAGCCTCCTTGTTTCCCGAAATGGCTCCATCCTTGCCCATGGATACGCCCCCGTGAGCGAGCAAACCGCAGAAAAGCTCCTGAAGGCCGCCGGTCGGCTTCCCGGCCTTGAATCGGCCGCCCTCGCGGGTTTTCCCACATTGCCCTAACGCGGAACGGTAGCCCGAGTGCATTCCAACCCCCAACCGACTTCCCAGCCATGAACAACCTTCACGAAATCCCCCTCCCCGGCCTCGACGGTGCCAACCCCCTCGGCTTCCTTGCCGCCCTCGGCACCTGGCGCATCGCCGACCGGATGCAGCCCGGGACCAAACTCCACTGGAAACCCCACGCCGGGCGCTGGGCACCGGTGCTTTCGCTTCTCCAGCACTTGGAACGCGAAGCTTTCATTGCACAACTCGATAAAGAGCTGGCTAAAATGCGTAAACACAGGGTCTTCACTTTTTCGCAGAATCTCAAACTCAAACCCGCCGAATTCGAAAAGGAAGCCAAGGCGGCGATGGAACGTTGGTTTGACGATGATGACCGGATTTCCGCCGCATTTTTCGCGGCCTTCGGCTCCTCTGTGACAATCAATGAACAAGGCGACATTGAGGACACCGCCCTGCGAACCATGAGCGGAGCCGGACACCAACACTTCCTCAAAACCATGAATGACCTCGCAAAAATCACCACCGAAGAGCAACTCCAGAACACTTTGTTTGAGATCTGGGCCTATCCGGATGAAAAAATCGGCCTCCGCTGGGACCCCGCCGAAGACAAACGCTACGCGCTGGCATGGAAAAATCCCAGTCAAGACCCCACCCGAACCCAGCGCGGTGCCAACCGCCTCGCCATCGAAGCCCTTCCCATACTACCGACTTTCCCGGCTGGCACCCACCTTGAAACCACCGGCTTCACCGGCCACCGCAGCAACGACACCTTTTGGACCTGGCCCCTC
>DAIQNO010000137.1:0-6258 GCA_036788355.1 Opitutales bacterium
GCTGCCCGGCACCATCATTCTGACCGGCACCCCAGCCGGAGTTGGCTACACCCACACTCCCCCGCTGTATCTGCAACCGGGCGACGAGGTTTCCCTCGAAATCAGCGGCATCGGCACCCTGGCTAACCCGGTCATCGAAGAGGTCTTGGGTTAGCGGGAAGGTAGCGCCACTGCGGGTGGCTTATGGGCTCACGGGCGCCGTTGCGCTGATCCAGTGCTCTGCGGCCATGGCAAAATCGGATCGGTAGTCTGCGGTGTCCGGTGTCAACATCTCCGCGTCTGCTGGATCGGTTCACCCGCTAAAAATGGGGATTGAAAGGCGGTGGTAAACTGGCATTTTCCACGGGATACCTTGGCCTGCCGCGCAGAGTCGGCCAGCTCCATTTTAGAAATTGATCTCAAGGCACCCCGCGGATGACTGCACCCCACCTTTATGACCCTGAACGCCCGTTTCAGGCCCAACTCGAAAAGTTTCGGCAAGCTACTGATGACGCGCTCAGCCGGATGCTGCCCCCGGCAGATCGTCGCCCGGCACGACTGCACGCCGCGATGAGGTATAGCGTCCAGGCCGGTGGTAAGCGCCTGCGCCCGTGCCTGCTGCTGGCGGCCTGGGCCGGGAGGACGGGTGAAATCGACCCCCTGCCGGCGGCGGCGGCGATCGAGGCGCTGCATACCTACAGCCTCATCCATGACGACCTGCCCTGCATGGACGACTCTGACCTGCGCCGGGGACGACCGACCTGCCATGTCGCCTACGACGAGGCCACCGCCCTCCTGGCCGGCGACGCCCTGCTGACTTGGGCCTTCTGGTGGATCGCCCACGCCTACCGCAGTCGGCCCGGACTCGCCGCCGGCCTGCTCGAAGATCTTGGCCACGCCGCCGGCAGTGAGTGCCTCATCGGGGGTCAACAGGAGGATCTTGAGGGTGAATCGCAGGTGCCAACGCCCGACCGACTGGAGTTTATCCACGAAAACAAGACCGGCGCCCTGCTGACTACCAGCTTGACCATGGGGGCCCGCCTCGGCGGGGGCACGGAGGGGGAGATTGCCCAGATGCGCGTTGCCGGGCGACATGTCGGCCTCGCCTTTCAGATCATCGACGACATTCTGGACGTCACTTCCGATGCCGCTGCCATGGGTAAGCCGGTCGGGGCAGATGCCCACCATGCCAAGATGACCTATCCCAGCCTTTACGGCCTGGAAATCTCCCGTCAAAAAGCCGATGAACACACCGCTGCGGCCGTGGATGCCTTGGCCGCTTTACCCGGAGACTACGCCTTCCTGCGGGCTCTCATCGCCCACATGGCCGAGCGCGTCCACTAAATATCACCATCGCCCCTACTGGGGACTTCCGGATGTCGATGGAATCGCCGGAAACCCACCATTTCGGATAACCACTGTAAAGTGGCGGGATGGACGGGACTTGAACCCGCGACCTCCGGCGTGACAGGCCGGCGCTCTAACCGACTGAGCTACCACCCCTTTCTGTTAGGGAAACTCTGAGAATGAAGATGTTGGAGCGTCGCGTCAAGGGGAGATTTTTAGAAAAATGCTGCTGTCCCCGCGGCAACTCCGGAAGCCGTCTTAATTCCCCAAACTTCGAGCACCTCGACTGTCACTTCCCCCAGCAATTTCGCGCCGCCGACTGCGCGCTCTCTTGCCGAAATCAGGCTCCCGGAGGCAATCGGTCCGGTCGGTGGGGCTCGACGTGGGTGCCAACGTGCTCAATGTCCAGTTCCGTGAGCTGCTTGAGGTTGCCCTTGACCTCATGGGCGATGTCATGCCCCGCCCGGACTGAAAGGTCGCCATCGACTTCCAGGTGGACGTCAACATGGTATCGGGAGCCACTGCGCCGCACCCAGAGTTTATCGACGGCCAGTACCCCCGGCGTGGCCCGCACGGCGAGGTTGACCGCTGCCCAGCGCGGACCCTCAACATGGCGATCCATCAACTCGTCGATCGCCGGGCGCATCACCTGCACGCCGTTGAAGACGATCAGCACCGTGACCAGCAGTGCCGCCCAATCGTCGGCCGCGGCCCACCCAGGGCCACCAAAAACGGCCATTGCCAGGCCAATAAAGACCGCCGCCGAGGTCAGGGCATCACTGCGATGGTGCAGTGCTTCGGCCCGCAGCCCGGGGCTGTCCCAGCGTGCCGCCAGACGCCCCAGCCAACCATACAGCAGCACTTTGACTATGATAATCGCCACCAGCACCCAGACTGTAAAGCCCGCTGGAACTTCCGACGGGCGGCCTAGCTCCGCCAGGGCATGGGCAGCAATCCAAAATCCTGATCCCAGCAGCCCCAGGCCCGCCAGCAGCGTGGCAATCGCCTCCGCCTTACCGTGGCCGTAGGGGTGCTCGGCGTCCGGGGCCTTCGCCCCGACCCGCATCCCGTTCCAGACCACCAGCGATGAAAAAACATCGGCCAGACTCTCAATCCCATCCGCCAGTAACGCCGAAGAAGCTCCCCAGAGGCCCACGACCACCTTGACTGCCGCGAGCACGACGTTGGCCGCCAGGCTGGCTACCGTCGCCCGGCCCAGTTCCGCCGGGCGACTCGCTAGGTGCTCCAAGGTTGCCTGCCGTTGCCCCATCATCTCCAGTTTGCCACGTCACGACGCGATGCAAAGTTCAAAATTTGGGCCCATTGCCGTGCTCCGCGCCCGGTGTCTCCAACCCCTGCCGACCATCGCCAAGACCCGTCGTCCGCTCACAACCCTACACTAAAACCGCTTAGGTCAACCGCGGAACAGCACGCTTGCCAAAGGTGTTTCAAGAAACTGAAGATTCCGACATGAAACCCTACCCGCTGGAACCCCCTAAACCCGAAATGATCCGGGACGGCTCTTGGCCGCTGAAAGCCTACAAGAACCTCGCCTTTCTACAGAGCGATGCTGCTCGCCAAATCCGGATCCTCTGCGAGTTGACCGAACCCGCCGAGCGCCTCCGTCAGGCCGGAGTAACCAACACCATCGTGTTTTTTGGATCGGCACGCATTCCCGACACCGTTACCGCACGCCAAAACCTCGCCCAAGCACAGGCCGCCGTCGAGACCGCCCCCGACGACACCGCTGCCCGAGCCCGTCTCGCCGCCGCCGAGCGCCTGCACCGCGCCGCCCCCTACCATGATGCGGCCCGCGACCTCGCCCAGGAACTCGCGGCCTGGTCACAGACGCTCCCCCCGCACCAGCGCTTCCACATCTGCACCGGCGGCGGCCCTGGCATCATGGAAGCCGTCAACCACGGTGCTCATCTTGCCGGGGCACCTTCCATCGGCTTTGGCATCAGCCTGCCGATGGAACCGGGACTCAACCCCTACGTCACCCCCGAATTGGAGTTCGAGTTCCACTATTTCATGATTCGGAAATGGTGGTTCACCTACCTTGCGAAGGCCCTGGTCATCTGCCCCGGCGGCTTTGGCACGATGGACGAGTTTTTCGAGCTGCTAACCCTCATCCAGACGCGCAAGACGGAGCATTACGTGCCGATCGTGCTCCTCGGTCGCGATTTCTGGCAAAGCGTCCTCAACCTGCCCGCCTTCCTCGACTGGGGCGTCATTTCTCCCGAAGATCTCGACCTCTTCCACCTCTGCGATACCGTCCAGGAGGCCAAAGACTGGCTCATCAGCGAGCTGACTACGCACTACCTCACGACACCCCCACCCGCGCTTCAGCCCCCGCCCATCTGAGCTACCGCGTCCCCGCCGCTCGGGCGGGCCTTACCGGGCCACAGCAGCCCCACCATTCCGGCACCCAGCAACAGCCAACCCAGCCCAGCCGCACCTTCGATCGGCGGAGCAGACCCGCTGAGCAGCGGTAGGGCCAAGATCGGCAGGGTAATGTAGGCCACATCATAGCCCGCGACCGTCTGGGCTGGCGGAGCACCCCGCAGGTGCGCCCACTGCGTCAGCAAAAACGCCCCCGCTGCACCGACAAAACTGAGCGAAAAAAGGCCCCAACCGGCACCCGTTTCCGGCAGGAAACCCCGACTCAGCCCATCGGCCTGCGCCATCCCCTTCAACAGAGAATCCAACGCCAGAAAGCCCCCGCCGATCAGCCCCAGCAGCAGCCCCTGCGGGATCACCGCCAGCCCTTGCCCTCCCCCACGCCCGCCGAGCCAGACCACGCCCCCGGCCAGCACCAGCAACCCCCCGCCCAGCGTCAACAATCCCGACGCTGCGCCCCACAGAGAGCCCTCCGCCTCTGGCCCCGGCGAGCCTAGCATCACCGGCGCGTGGCTCAACGTCAGGATGGCCGCACCGGCCAGCAGGCTCAGAGCCCCGGCCAACGGCACCCAGCGCCAGGGCTCCCCCAGCACCAAGCGGGAAAATACCAGGAGCGCCACCAGCCCCGAAGCATACATCGACGTGTAAAACACCGTCGGCGCAAAACGGTTCGCCAAAACCACCCACAAGGGCGCCGTAAAGTTCAAGGCCACCCCGACCGGATACACCCAGCCGGCGGTCGGACGCATCACCTTGCCCCCAGACCCTGGTTGCGATGCCTCCCTGCGACTCAGCCCCCACTTCAGCAGCCCCTGCGAAAGATGCACCACCGTCGAGCCCACCAACCCGATCACCAGTGCCACCCAAACCCCACCCGAACTCGCATCCAACGCACCGATCATTCCCCATCGGTCTTCCTCTGACCCAAAACCTGACACCGCCGCCACTACCGGCCCCCAATCTGCCAAAGCCCCCAGGAGACCTTCCGCTTAGGACCCAGCCAGCGCGTGCGCTGGTGAGAAAAACCCCTTGCGCTAAGGGGCGGGGGTGCCTACCGATGGTCAATGCCGCAGGTTTCCGGGGTGAAGTATATTTTCGTGACGGGGGGCGTCGTGTCGTCCCTCGGTAAGGGGCTGACCGCGGGTGCGCTGGGGGCGTTGCTGGAGGAGCGCGGCCTCTCGGTGCGGTTGCAGAAGTTCGACCCGTATCTGAATGTCGATCCGGGCACTATGAGCCCCTTTCAACATGGCGAGGTTTACGTGCTGGATGACGGCGCGGAGACCGACCTCGACCTGGGCCACTACGAGCGATTCACCACCGGGGCGCTTTCGCGCTTCAATAACCTGACCAGCGGCCAGATTTACGAGACCGTGATCAGCCGGGAGCGGCGCGGCGACTACCTGGGCAAGACGGTGCAGGTGATCCCCCACGTCACGGATGAAATCAAGGCCCGCCTCGAATCGGCGGGCCAGGGCGTGGACATCCTGATTACGGAGATCGGCGGCACCGTCGGCGACATTGAGGGCCTGCCGTTTCTGGAGGCTCTGCGGCAGTTCTCCCTGGAGGTGGGCCAGCGCAACTGCCTGTTTCTGCACGTCACCCTGATCCCCTACCTGAAGGCTGCTGGCGAGCTCAAGACCAAGCCCAGCCAGCAGTCGGTGGCCAAGCTGCGCGAGATCGGCATCCAGCCAGACATTCTGGTCTGCCGCACGGAGCACTCCTTGACCATCGAGCTGCGCCAAAAGCTGGGGCTCTTTTGCAACATCCCGGTGCGCGCCGTCATTGAAGAAAAGGACGTCGAAACCTCGATTTACGAGCTGCCCATCCGCCTGGCCCATGAGGGCCTTGACGAGCTGGTGGTGGGCCACTTCGACCTGGAGGTGCCGCCCTCGACCATGGACACCTGGCAGGATGTCGTCCGCCGCCTCCAGTTCCCCGCCCGCCAGGTGACCATCGGCGTCGTGGGTAAGTATATCGAACTACAGGACGCCTACAAGAGCGTCTATGAGAGCATCACGCACGGGGGCATCGCTAACGACTGCGGGGTCACCGTGGTGCGCGTTGACGCCAGCGCCATCGAGGCGGACGGGCCTGCGGCCCATCTCTCCAACCTCGACGGCATTCTGGTGCCGGGCGGCTTCGGCGATCGCGGCACCGAGGGCAAAATTGCGACTGCCCGCTACGCCCGTGAACAGCGGCTGCCCTACCTCGGCCTTTGCCTCGGCGTGCAGATCCTCGCTATCGAGTTTGCCCGCAACTGCGCCCTGCTGACCGGTGCCAACAGCACCGAATTTGCCCCGCAGACCCCCCATCCGGTTATCGACTTGATGGAAGACCAGCGGCACCTCACCGAAAAAGGCGCCACGATGCGGCTCGGTCGCTATCGCTGCACCCTGGCCGCAGGCTCCCGCGCCTGGGAGGCTTATCGCTCCGCTCCAGAATGGTGCCGCGTGCCGGGAAACAGTGACTTTCGCCCCGGTTGCCAGCGCGAATTCGACGAAATGCTCCAACCCTCGGCCGACCCCTCACCGG
>DAIQNO010000137.1:6268-6509 GCA_036788355.1 Opitutales bacterium
GTCTACGAGCGCCACCGCCACCGCTACGAGTTCAACAACGCCTACCGCACCCAACTCGAAGCCGCCGGGCTCCGCATCGCTGGGCTGAACCCTGAGCGCAACCTCGTTGAAATCGCCGAGGTCGCTGACCACCCCTGGATGGTCGGCGTGCAATTTCACCCCGAGTTTAAGAGCAAGCCCAACGCTGCCCACCCACTCTTCAAAGCCTTCATCGCCGCCGCCCTCGCTCACCAAGCCGCAA
>DAIQNO010000138.1:0-477 GCA_036788355.1 Opitutales bacterium
CATCGCCTACGTCCGCTACGCCTGCGTGTATAAAGACTTCCGGGATCTTTCCGAACTCGAAGCCGACCTCCGCACCCTGAGACCGGAATCGGTGACGGCACCGTGAAGTCGATCTGCCTAACGGGTTTTTATCACAACGTTTCACCGTCGTTGGGCAGGTGCCAAGCGGCCCAACGCTGCCAGAAGGTCGTTACAACGAGGTCTTTCAGTGACTGCGGGATCCCGTGGCTCGGATTTACGCCCGGCAACGCTCCCTCGGCTGCCAGCGACGTCACGGTGCCCTGCTCCGCCGTAATACCGCAGGGGACAATGCCGGAAAAATAGCTGAGGTCGTTGGTGACGTTGAGGGCAAAACCGTGGTAGGCCACCCAGCGACGCACCGCCACGCCGATGGCGGCCACCTTGCGCGAGCCGACCCAGACGCCCGTCAGACCCGCCCGCCGACCGGCGATCAAGCCAAGCTCGGCTAAGACAGCG
>DAIQNO010000138.1:487-6461 GCA_036788355.1 Opitutales bacterium
TCTAGTAAGCGCAGGTAGCCGTGCAGGTCTCGCTTTTCGGCCAAGGAGACGATCGGGTAGCCCACGAGCTGCCCCGGCGCGTGGCAGGTGACATCCCCCCCGCGCCGGGTCGGGTGCAGCTCGACGCCGGCCGCCGTCCGCTCACCCTCGGACCAACGCAGATGCTCGGCCGCCGCTTGGCGCACCCCCAGCGTAAACACCGGCGGATGCTCCGTCAGCACCAGTAGGTCGCGACCAGTGCCCGCCAGCCGCGCCTCGACCAGTGCGAGCTGCCGCTCCAAAGCCTCACCGTAGGGCACGAGCCCCCAATCCACCGTCACCCCCCCCAGCGGCTCCGCCTCGGCCCGAGCACGTTCACCTCTCATCATTCAACTCTGCCTCAATCAAGCCGCCGAGGGCAGCCTAAAAATCCGCCCCCGGGAGAGCCACACCGCTGCTGAAGGCAACGACCCGCGTGCAAAACGTCGAACCGGGCGCCGCCGGTGTTGAAACTGGCGAGTCGAAGCAGGAGGCCGCCGGTTGGGGAATTGGCCTTGCGGGGTGAGGGGCTGGGGATAGATGTTTTTCGGGATGTTGGAGCAGGCGTACAGTCCTCGACGGAAAGACGGGTCGGCTTTGGGGCCGATGCCACTGATTGCGGCACCGGGCGGCTGGGCGGCCGGGGTGCGGGTGGTGTGGACGTTGGCGGTATTGACGTTGCGGGAGGCCCTGCGGCAGCGTTTTGCAGCGGGGCTGGCGGGGGTGGCGTTGTTGGTGGCCGTGAGTGGCTGGTTTTTGCAGGGGTTGGACTTGGGGGGGGCGCAGGGGCGGTTTTTGGTGGATGTCGGTTGGGGGGCACTGGTGTTTTTCGGGTCTGGCCTGGCAGTGATCGCCCCGAGCAACTCGTTTTTCGCCGATCTGGATCAGCGGACGGTGCTGAGTGTCTTGGCGAAGCCCGTGCAACGGTGGCAATACCTGCTGGGAAAGTGGCTGGGGGCGTGGGTGCTGCTCGGAATGCTGGTGGTGGTGCTGGCGGTGACGGTGGCGTTGCTGTTGTGGGCGCACCAACTACGGCACCCGGGGGCGGGCGATTTTTCGGCTTGGGGGCTGGCGGTCACGGCGGGGTTGACGTGGCTGCGGCTAGGCGTGGTGGCGGCGATGGTGTTGGCGATTGCCAGCTATGCCCGATCGAACCTGTTCACGCTGTTGGCGGGAGGAGCGGCGCTAGTGATTGGGCAACTGCAATACCTAGCCCGCGACCACTGGCAGGCCCTGGAGCACCCGCTGGGGCGGTCAGCGGCGTGGCTGGTGGCACACCTGTTTCCCAACTTGCAGGCTTTTGAGGTGGCCGAGGTGCTGGTTCTGCCCGGCATGGCGGGTCTGGCTCCAGTGGCCGCCTGGGGGCTCGCAGGCTACGCGGCTCTTTACATTCTTGGCTACCTCGCCATCGCTCGATGGCTGTTCCAACATCGCGAGCTGTGAGCCGCTAAGCCTCAAGGAAGGTGGTGCCTTGACTGGACAGTCGCGCTTCCGGAGGAAATTGGCCCGCGTTCCGCCTCAAGTTAAACTTTCGACGCTGTTTTCGATGAGAATGCTCCCTGATGACCCCGCCAACGCCGCTGGTGAAGGCCGCCAAGGGGCACTGTCGGACGGCCGCTTGGTGCCCCCGGTAGCGGCAGAAGGGCCGGAGGATCGGCGGTGGGTATCGCTGGCGGAGCACCAGCGGGTGCGGCGGGCGAGTCGCGGGGGGCCGGTGAGCGAGGGTTCTGGGCCATTTTTGGAGGGAATGGAGCCGGTTTCGACGTCCTGGCGGGGCATTTTGCGGCGATGGGCACTGGCAGCCGTGTCGTGGGGAGATTCCGGGCCAGCCACGGTTGTTGCACGGGGGCTCGCAGTAGCTGGGTTGCTCTTGGTGATGGGGTTGGCAGGGCGCGGGGCAGAGTCCGCCGCCTGGGACGCGTTGAGGGCGCAACGGCCTGACCTGGGCACGGCGGAACTGCGGGCCACGGCGGGCCAGGGGGTGGCTCTGGCACTGCTCGGGGGCTTCCGCACCCTGGCGGCCGACCTCACCCTGTTGCAGGCTTACGGGGCCTACCGCCAGCGCAATCTCGTCGCCACCGAGACCGCGCTCTACCTGGCCACCACGCTGGACCCGCGGCCCCGGTTTTTCTGGAAGGCGGGGGCCGAGATGATCGCCCTGGACTTCCCTCGGCAGCGCTTTCGAGAGTGGGAAGCTCGGCACGGCCAACCGCCCTCGGAGGCAGAACGGTTGGCGATCCGGCAGGAGCAACTCGCAGCGGCCGACGCCTTCGCCGAGCGGGCCCCAGCGTCACTTCGGGAGAGTTTTGAGTGGCAGTTCGACCGCGCCCGCTGGCACGTGGCCAGCCTCAATGACCGGTCAGGTGCCCTGGCCAAACTCACGGGCGCCCTGAAGCTCCCGGAACCCCGGCACCCGTCCTACCCGGCGGCCCGTCGCTGGTATGTGGAGCTGCTGTGGGGTGAAGGCCAGCAAGCTGAAGCCCTCCGCTACCTCCGAGCCTGGCTGAGGGAGCCAGAGGTTGATACGCTCGACGGCTACCTCCCCGACCTGCTCGATCACCTGGAGCGGGAAGCGGCGCTGCTCAAGATGGAAGCGGGTCGGTAAGACCTCGCTGAACCGGTTGTCTCTACAGAAGCCGACCTTCATCGAAATCAATCAGGTCGGCCACGCACTTCACGTCGTCGAGGCGGTCGGCGCAGCCCATCGCGGTGAGGGCTTCCCGCAGAAACTCCCGACCGGCCTCGGTCATGCCTTTCTGCACCAGTTGGCGGTTCCACTCGGCGGCGCGAAGGTCACTCGGGAGGATGGCCGCGAGACGGGCCGTGAGGTCGGCGTCGTCGGTCGCGGCCAGCACCGCAGCCTCGATGGCGTCTGGGCTGACTCCGAGGTGCAGGCACAGAAAGCCGTCGAAGCCGCGCTTGAAGTTTTTCCGGTAGCTCTTTGGGAGTTCACCGTGGGCCGCCCGATACCGGATTTTGGCGATAAAGCGCGGCAGGTGGAGGAGACCCGTCCCGAGGTGGGCTTCGTAGGGCGAGGGCAGGCAGGTCAGCACCTCGCCGGAGCTACCTGGGATGGGCCGGGACTTTCCCCCTGGAGGTGCCTTCGCGCTCACCGCGGCACCGGGCGTGGCTCCAGCCGGGCCAGTTTGAGGCGCGGACGCGGGTGAGGGATCGCGTTGCGCGTCACGGTGCTGCGGGGTTATTTCGCTCATCGAGGAAATGGAGCAAAGCTCATCTTGCTGAGGTGACAACGGTGGGGTGAGATTAAATTGACCGGAGGGGGGCGGCGGAAAAAGTCGGTGAGAGTCGTTGCTGGTTCACTCTGGCGGGCCGCTCTCAATTTTCCTGAAAAACAGCGCGCCACTGAAGCGGATCCGGGCTTTCAGAGATAACAACTAGGCACCTCTCATTGTCCTAGCGACGATTTCGGCGTCAAAATAGTTCTGATCCATCCCTTGGTTGACGGTGATGGTCTGGGCGTTGATGCCGCTGCTGGCCGGACTGAGCAGAAAAATCGCGGTCTTGGCGACCTCGTCGGTGGTAATGGCGGCCTTACGGAGGGTCATTTTCTCCGCGTAAAGGTAGTTGTCGAGGTAGCCGGGAATCCCGGCAGAGGCGGAGGTCTTCAGCGGGCCACTGCCGACGACGTTAAAGCGCACCCGAGAGTCGGCACTGAACGACTTGGCAAGCCACCGCGCACAGCTCTCCAGTTGGGCCTTGATTGGTGACATGTAGCCGTAGTTTTCCGCGAGAACCTGCGAGGAAATGCCGATCGTGACCACCGACGCATCCGGGGTAAAATGCGGTTTAAAGGCCCGAGCGACCTCGACCAGCGAAAAGGCACTGATCGCGGCTGCCTGAAGAAAATCCGCGCGCTTAGTCTCGTGGAACGGGCGGAGACCGTCGGCGTAGTTCGCGTAGGCGAGGGAGTGCAGCAGACCGTCCAGAGGGCCGTGCGCGGCGGCCACAACGGCGGCCAGTCGATCGACTGCTCCTTCAACCTCGACGTCGCAGACGTAGCATGGTCGCTCCCCCAGCAGCTTTCCGAGCGAGGCCCGGCGGGCTTCACTGCGGACGCTATAGACGACCGTCGCCCCTTCAGCCTCCAGACCCTGCGCCACGGCCCAGGCCACGCTCTTGCGGTTGGCCACGCCCATCACCAGGAAGCACTTTCCCTTAATCCCGAGAAAACTCATCAGAAACTACGTTGTAACTTTTTACTTCTCCGACGCGGCCAGGCAGTTGATGGAACTACTCGGGATTACGGCTGGGTGAAGATTTCTGCGAAAAAGGTCTGCATGGCGATCCAGGAACGGATGTCGGCAGCCTCCTGGTAGGCCGCACCACGGGACGGATCGTTGCCGGCCTCCTGATGGGTGAAACTGTGAACCGCCCCGCTGTAGGCCACGAATTGGTAATCCGCGCCCGCCTGGTTCATTTCGGTCAGGAAGGCGTCAACTTCCGCCGGTGGCACGAAAGGGTCCACGGCCCCATGCAAGACCAGCACCTTGGCACGCACGCCGCCAGGAACAGCCCGGAAGCCCTCTTCAGAGGTGAGCCCCCCATGAAAGGCCACCACTCCCGCGAGGTCAACACCGGCACGGGCCAGCTCCAGCACGCCCGTCCCACCAAAGCAATACCCGATGGCCGCCACCCGCTGCGGGTCGGTTTCCGGGGCGTTTTTCAAAAGGGCAAGGGCAGCGAGCAGGCGGCTCCGGAAAAGCTCCCGATCGCGGCGATACTTTCCCGCCTCGACCCCTGCTTCGCGGCCTTGCGGGCGCACCCCCGCACCGTAAACGTCTGCTACGAAAACGCTGTAACCGAACTCCGCCAGCATCCTTGCCCGCCGCCGTTCATAGTCCGAAATACCCGTCCACTGATGCACGACCAAGACCCCCGGACGCGGCCCCTCCAGGGCGTCGTCATAAACGTGCCATCCCTCAAAAAGGTTGCCGTCAATACCGTAGTTGACCCGCGTTTCCACCACTACGGAAAACAACGAAGCGGGGAGCGCCAACAGCAAACTCAAGACGAGATTTTTGACCATGGCTCAGATTCAGGAAGCAGCACCGAGCAAAGTCAACCGGACTCACCACCTTCCTTCGGGCGTGATTAAAACTGCCGGGGGAGGGTGCGGCCTGCAGGGATCGGCGGGGACCGCTCTGGAGAAACGCCCCTGAGCCGACCGCCCCTGGGAGCACCGACGTCCTCGTCGGAAACTCCACCTTAAACGGACCGGCGGGGACGCCGGTGCTCGGAGCGAAGGGTGCAAGCTTGGGCCAACCGTGCCACTCCGCAGAATCAGATTCCGTCGCGCGTTGAAGATAACGGTAGCGTCACGTGAGCGAGTTTCGCGGGCAGGTTGCCATTAAAGAATCCTTTTTCGGGCCGCACCGGTAGGCTGAACAGGCGATGGGTGGGGGTTGTCGCCAGGGTAAAGACGGCGAGGCGTCCGCCGGGGGCGTGACGGCTGGCCCACGTTTCCAGGTCGCGGTAAAGCGCGGGCAGGTCAGCCGTCAGCCGCTCTCCGTAGGGCGGATTGGTCAGGATAGTCGCACCGGGAAGGGTCATCCGACAGGTCTGGAAAGGCCCTTGATGCACGGTGACGGCCCCGGTGAGGCCAGCGCGGGCTAGGTTCCGCTGCAGCACTGCGGCAGTGGCGGGGTCTTGCTCGCAGGCCAGGACAGGATGCACCAACGGACGCTCAGCCGCGCGAAGCTCTGACCGCACGGCCTGGTCAAGGTCGGCGTTGTAATCACTCCAGTGCTGGAAGGCCATCGGGCGGTCGCGGTTGGGGGCACGCCGCTGGGCCCGCCAGACCGCCTCGATCGCGAGGGTCCCGCTCCCGGCCAGCGGGTCGATAAAAGGTGACTGTCCGTGGTAGTCGAAACGGGCGAGCAGGCCCGCCGCGAGGTCTTCCTTCAGCGGTGCTTCGCCCGCTTCCGGTCGGTAGCCG
>DAIQNO010000139.1:0-6452 GCA_036788355.1 Opitutales bacterium
GCCTTCTGGCGCAGCATCAGGGTCGGAGCACGGTCGGTAATGAGCTGCCGGATGACGTCGTTGACCAGCATCATCTCAAAGAGGCCCTGGCGGCTCTTGTAGCCGCTCCCGTTACACTCGGGGCAGCCGCGACCGTAGTAGAACTGCTGGTCGCCGATTTCCAACGGATCCGCCCCCAGCGCCTCGATCAACTCGGCGTCTGGCTCGTAGGCCGTCCGACAGGCCGGGCAGATTTTCCGCACCAGCCGCTGGCCCAGGATGCCCTCCAGGGACGCCGCAATCAGAAAAGGCTCCATCCCCATGTCGATCAGCCGGGTGATGCCCCCGGGAGCGTCGTTGGTGTGCAGCGTCGCCAGCACCACGTGGCCCGTCAGCGAAGCCTGCACGGCAATCTGCGCCGTTTCCAGGTCGCGGATTTCCCCCACCAGAATCTTGTCCGGGTCTTGCCGCAGAAACGCCCGCAGCGCCTTGGCGAAACTCAGGCCCACCGCCGCGTTCACCGCCACCTGCATGATGCCGTCGATCTCGTATTCCACCGGATCCTCCGCAGTGAGGATCTTCGTGCCGATCTTGTTCACTTCCTTCAGTGCGGAATACAACGTGGTGGTTTTCCCGGAACCGGTCGGCCCGGTCACGATAAAGATGCCGTTGGGCTTGGCCACCAGGCTGCGGATGGCCGCCAGGGTTTCCCGATCCATGCCGAGCTTTTCCAGGTCGAGGTTGACGACCGACTTATCCAGCACCCGCAGCACGACAGACTCCCCAAACTGGGTGGGCAAGGTGGAGACCCGCAGGTCCACCGGGCGCCCGGCGATGGTCATCTTGATCCGGCCATCCTGCGGGATGCGCCGCTCGGCGATGTTCAAGTTGGACAGCACCTTGATCCGGGCAATCACCGGCCCGGCCAGATTCTTCGGCGGCGGGGCCATCTCATAGAGCGCCCCGTCAATCCGGTAACGGATCCGAAACTGATGCTCGAAAGGCTCAAAATGGATGTCGGAGGCCTTGTCCTTGATCGCCTGCTGCAAAACCAAGTTCACAAAGCGGATGATCGGCGTCTCGTTGGCGAGCTGGGTGATCTCCTTATCATCGACCTCACGGCCATCGCCAAAGTCCGCCGACCGGATTTCGCTCAGCAACTCATCGAGCGTGCTGTCCTCCTCGCCATAGATATTGCGCAGCAGGCCGTCGATAAAGTCCGGGTCGCAGACCACCAGGTTGACATCCCGCCCGAGGTGAAAGGTCAGGTCGTCGATGATGTTGTTGTTGAACGGGTCTTTGGCCAGCAGGTCGATGCCGTGCTCCGTCAACCGATACGGTGCCACCGCATACATCCGGGCAATCGACGGCTTGAGAGCCTGCACTGCCTCCGGGGGCAGGGATTGCGGCGGGCGGGGCACGAACTCGTATTGCAGGTAATCCGCAATCAACTTCAACAGCGCGTCACGCTCGATCAGGCCAGAATCGACGACCTCGTCGGCCAGCGGTTTACCGGTCGAAATATGGGCCGACTGGAGGTCGTCCAACTGGCCAGGCTCCAGCAGCCCGCTCTGTTGCAGAATGTCATGGATGGCGTCGTTGTGGTCCTCGAACATGGAGCGAAATAGTGGGCTGGGGAAACGGGGGCGCGGCCGGAGATACTCAGGCGGCCGGATGAGTGACCATCAGGCGGTTACGCATTTCGAGCGGGTTCTGCGACTTGTCGATCGCCTCCTCCACCGTCACGAGCCCCCGGTTCACCAGGCTCATCAAGTGGGCATCGAGGGAGATCATTCCGTGGATCGCGCCGGTCTGGATGTCGGACATCAGGCGGTGGGTCTTATTTTCCCGGATGAGCTGCTTCACGGAATCCGTCGAGACCATGATCTCAAAGCTCGCCACCCGGCCGCCGCCGATCTTCTTGCAGAGCACCTGGGAGATGATCGCCTCGATCGAGCTGGCCAACTGCGTCCGAATCTGGTCCTTGGTGTGAGATGGAAAAGCATCGACGATGCGGCTGACGGTGCGCGTCGCACCCGTGGTGTGCAAGGTGCCGAAGACCAGGTGCCCCGTCTCCGCCGCCGACCCCGCCGCCTCGATGGTCTCCAGGTCGCGCATTTCACCCACCAGGATGATGTCCGGGTCCTGGCGCAAGGCCGCGCGCACCGCGTTGGCAAAGTCGGGGACGTCATTGCCCACCTCGCGCTGAGTGACAATGCACCGCTTATGAGTATGGAAATACTCGATCGGATCCTCGATCGTGACAATGTGGCCATCGCGGTTCTCGTTGATCCAGTTAATCATCGAGGCCAGCGTCGTCGATTTTCCGGAACCCGTCGGCCCGGTGACCAGAATCAGCCCCCGCGGGCGGGTCAGCAGCTCCTTAATTTTGTCCGGCAGGCCAATTTCGCGCAGCCCGAAGAGCTTATGCGGGATCTGCCGCAGCACCATGCCGTAGTTTCCCTTGGCCTTCATCACCGAGACCCGGAAGCGGGCCTGATCCTGAAAGGCGAAGCCGAAGTCCGTCCCACCCGCCGTCTTGACCTGCTGTTGGTGGCCCTCCGACGTGATGGAGCGCATCAACTCCTCGGTGTCCGTCGGCGTCAGGTTCGGCCCGTCCACCGGCACCATCGAGCCGCCCGTCCGCAAGGTCGGCGGCTGCCCCACCTGCAGGTGCAAGTCCGAGGCACCCTCGTCCACCACGAGGTTTAGCAGGTCGTTCATTTCGTAGCTCATCGCAGGAAGTAGTTTTTCAGGTGAGAAACGGCGGCGGGGGTCTTTTTGATGAAAGTTGTCGGAGGTAATTGAACGGTTACGGTTAAACGGGCCGAGTTGGTGGGCGGTGTATCACAGTGGGGTCGGCCGTGGAACGATAACGAGACGACGGAGGGGGTTTTCGGGTGAGCGATGTGAGCGGGCGGGTTACGGCTGATCGAGGGACTATGGCTGACCGGAGGGGGTATTGATCGAAGAATTACGCCAGAGAAGACTGAATAAAGCAGCTTGGTCGGAGTTTCGATGCTGAAGTAGGCCGCCTGCGGTAAAGTGCTCAGTTGATAACCAGGGTGCCTCTGAGGTGGCGGCCAGATTTCGTGAGGTTAATGGGGTTGCAGGGGTTGAAAACTCTGGTGGGACGGTCGGGGTCAGGAGCAGCGGGTCGGGGGTCGAAGTTTAACGGGCGGGGTTGCGATCGGCGTCTCTGAGGGGTGCCACTTCGCTTAGCTGAGGTCGCCGACGGTGACGTGGAGCACCTCCGCGAAAGTGGTCGAGCCGGCGGCGATCTTGCGGAAACCGTCCTCCCGCATCGTCCGCATCCCCCCCTCGATCGCCTTCTGGCGCAGCTCCACGAGGGTGCGGTTTTCGTAGATCATCTGGGAGATTTCCTCGTTGATGATGAACATCTCGAAAATCCCCAGGCGACCCCGGTAGCCCGTGTAGTTGCACTTTGGGCAGCCCGTCCCGGCGAAAAATGAAGCACCCTGGGCCTGGGATGGCACCACCCCGAGGCTCATCAACTCGACATCGCTGGGGGTGTAGGGTTGCTTGCAATGCTGGCAGATCCGCCGCACCAGCCGCTGCGCCATCGTGCCGCGCAGCGAGGCCGAGACCAAGAACGGCTTGATGCCGATATCGACCAGACGGCTCACCGCGCTCGGGGCGTCGTTGGTGTGCAACGTCGAAAACACCATGTGGCCGGTCAGCGAGGCGTTGACGGCGATTTCCGCCGTCTCCAGGTCGCGGATTTCCCCCACCATGATGATGTTCGGAGCCTGCCGCAGCATGGAGCGGAGGGCCGCCGCGAAGGTCATCCCGACCTCCCGACGCACCTGCACCTGGTTGATCCCGGCCATCTGATACTCTACCGGGTCCTCCACTGTAATCAGCTTGCGGTCGGGGTGGTTGACGTAATTCAGCGCAGAATACAACGTCGTCGATTTACCCGAACCAGTCGGCCCCGTCACCAGAAAGATGCCATCGGGGTAGGAAATGATCTTTTCGAAGGTCGCCTGGTCGTCACTGAAAAAACCGAGTTGTGGCAGCCCGAGGTTGAGGCCCTCTTTATCGAGGATCCGCATCACGATCGACTCCCCGTAAACCGTCGGCAGCACCGACACCCGCAGGTCGATGTCCTTGGTCTCGGTCTTCATCTGAATCCGACCGTCCTGCGGGATCCGCTTTTCGGCAATGGAGCAACGCGCCGTCAGCTTCAGCCGCGAGATAATGGCCGGCTGGAGGCGCTTGGGCGGGCTCTCCATCTTCTGGAGTACCCCGTCGATGCGATAGCGCACCCGAAACTCCCGCTCCAGTGGCTCCAGATGGATGTCCGAGGCCCGTTTCTTGATCGCCTCGGTGATCAGGCTCTTCACGTAACGCAGGATCGGCGCCGTCTCGTTATCATCGTCCAGCCCCTGATCCAGATCGACTTTGACGTCCGTCTCTCCGAAAATGTCCCGGTAGGCCACATCCACATCGTCGGCCTGGGGGCTATCGTAGTATTGCTCGATGGCGTGGGCAATGTCGTCGGGCGTCGCCAGCAGGGTATTGATCCCGACCTTGAGGATGTGGCCGAGGCTATCGACCGCGTCCATGTCCAGCGGGTCGGAAGTGGCGATCTGGAGCGTGTTGCCGTCAAAATCGATCGGAAAGACGCCATAGCGCTTGGCCAGCGGGCGGTCCAAGAGGTTCAGCACCTCCCGCGAGATGCGGATGTCGCGCAGGTCGGCCACCTCCATGCTAAACTCATCGGCCAGCACGTCGATCACCTGCCGCTGGGTCAGCACCTCGCGAGCCAGCAGCTGCGCCAAGGCCGCACCATCCAGGTCGTCGGGCACTTCCGTCTGGGCGTCAACCTGCGCACGCGCCACGGCCAGCGCTTCCGCCGACAGCACGCCGCGGTCTTGCAGGATCTGGAGAACAAAGTCGTCGGCAGTCGTCACGGATGGAAAAAGAGGGCAATCGTCAAAACTCGGGCCACCGGTGGCCCCGGAAAAAGCCTTGGCTCTACTGAACTGTATAACTTCCAGCGGCAGAACAATCCTGAAATCGTCCGGCGACCACAACCTCGACTCCACGCCCACCGGCATCCTCGGGGCATCACCGCCCCGCCGAGCCGCCACCGGTGCCCGTTTCTGAAACGCTGGAGGCAACCACGCCCCGGACCCATGGCCGGGCACACCGGTGGCCGAAGCCGACTGCAGGCGGCAGGCTCTACGGCCACGGAGGCAGCTCGGCCAAGTCGGTGGGCGGGACTGCGGGTCTCGGAAAAGAGTTCTGGTTATGACGGCTGACTTCATGCCAGCAAGGATACCAGAAAACCGGCCGCGTTTCCACACCTCGCATCACTCCAGTGGCTCCAGAGCCAAACTTTTTACAAAAACCTGACTATCAACGACTTAACCTGTAGGGAAAAGTGGATACCATTTCGCTGGAAGCACCAGCGTCCCCGCCGACCCGTCTCTTTAGGCCACTTCGATCAACCCCAGTTTTCCTCTGCTAGGCATCTGCCGAGCGGCTCTGGCACCAGTTCCCGTTTTTCGCAGCAGGGGTTGATCAAAGTGGCCTTTAGATTTCCCATTTCGATGAATACGTGCGCTTCGCGAACAAACCAGTCACCTTTGCCATAACCATCATAGACTCCTCAAGTCTAGATTTGGCCTCATCGACTAGTGTCCTCCCTCCAGTGCCGATTATGAATGTATTTAACGTTAGAGTGGTGGCACGCCGAGGAAAAGCTCCAATTTCATCTGGCGGCCGGTTCGGCGTTGCCACTCACGACCTGTTCGCTTCGGTTATTTAGGCAGCGGCGGGGGTGATGAAAGCGACACAAGTCTATCAACATCCCATCTCTGATCACCCGAATAGCCAGTAAGCTTAAGATGCTCGGCAACCTCTTTAAGAGTAATCTCCGAAATGCCAACTTCGTCTCCGGCAAGGTCTCCAAAAACGTCTGGCTCCCAATCGAAAGGTGTTCCGACGTTAGCGGCAAGAAAGCCATCTGCTGCCGAAAGATGTCGCCGCAACTCACCTGACTCGTAGACCGTAAAGATGATCCCTGAACAGTTGCCTTGGCCGAGTGTCATCACCACCGTCGTATCGAACTGCTCGGAAATGCGCCGACACGACTCTGCGGCCTCCTCCGAAGTGTCGTAGAACCCATTCGGCGTCACCAGAACCCAGGATGATGATGCGTCATCGCGGAAGGAATACTCACCGTTCAAGTGCGCCAAACTCCGATAACCCGTCTGTTCACCACGTATCAATGACTCGACAGCAGCGTCCGTAACCGAATCGTTCTTCTTAATGTGTGTATAAGACCAAGAGGACATAATTTAAGCGATCAGTTTGATTACGCCAAGAAATCGACCCGATTGTCAACAGCATTATAGGGGCACGTTTTGCAGGATAATAGTAAGGCGGCGCATTTTTTGGAGACGTTTTTGGGCATTTTTGGCCCCAAAGTTTTATTGTTATCC
>DAIQNO010000140.1:0-6422 GCA_036788355.1 Opitutales bacterium
AGGAGGTCGCCGAAACGAGCAAGAAGATCCACCGCCCGCGCCAGATTTATACGGGAGCCCCGCGGCGCGACTACATCCGGACCCGCGATCGCTGAACGCGTCGCCCGCTGCGACGGACTCAGCGGGCAGCACCGTTGCGTCGTTATTCCTAGAAGAAAGTTGCTATGGCCACGGCCCGAGATCAACGGAACCCGCCGACGGATGGCAGCCCCTCGCCGGTGCAAGGCAAGGAAGCGGGGACTGGCGGCCACCCGGCACCGGTTCCGGGCAGCGACGGGGCTGGGATAGGCGAGTTGAGTGCTGCGGCCTCGCGGCGGCTGTGGGTGACGATCCTCGGGGTCAGTGCCCTGGTGGTGATCTTTCTGTTTTGGCTGATTTACTTCAAGCCGGTGGCCGAGACGGCCCTCCCCTGGGTCGGCTACCTCCCGCAGGTCAATGCCGGCCTGAACTTCACGAGTTTCTGCCTGGTGTTGGCGGGGTTGCGGGCCATCGGTCGGCGGGATCGGAAGCGGCACGGCTGGCTGATGGCCTCGGCCGTCTCGGTTTCCGGGCTTTTTCTGGTGAGCTACCTGATTTACCATTTTCAGGCTGGCCACACCACCTACACCGGCCAAGGTTGGGTGCGTCCGATCTATTTTTTCATTCTGGTGAGTCATATTCTGCTGTCGGTGGTGCTGGTGCCGTTGCTGCTGGGGACGGTGTCGCTGGCCGCGATGCGAAAGTTCAGCCATCACCGGGCCCTGGCCCGCTGGACTTACCCGATCTGGCTCTACGTCAGCCTGACGGGGGTGCTGGTGTTCCTGTTCTTGCGCGTCTGGTCATAAGGGTGGTGCTCAGCGGGGGGCGACAGCGACGCTCGGGAGTGCTCAGCGCGGCGGATGGGTGGGGAGATGTAGTCCGATCGGGTCGGCAGGCTGGGCTGTCCGATTCGGCCGGCAAGCTCAACCGGGGGTGGTCGGCGGTCGTCCCCACTTTCCCCTACGGGTTAACTGATTGACGATCAGGGCTTAGTAAAAAGTTTGGCTCTGGAGCCACTGGAGTGATGCGAAGTCTGGAAACGGGAGGCGGTTTCTGGTAGGCTGTTCCTCATGCAAGAGACGATTTCGCCACCCCCCCAACGCCGCCCTCTAGCGGCGCGGGCATTTCCGCGTCCTCTAGCGGCTCGGCAATATCTGCGTCCAGCGGTGGCGCGGTCATCTCCCTGTTTACCGGTGGCGCCGGTTGCCTGCGTTCCGAGCCACGCCGCCGGTCAAGGGGCACTTGGCGGTGATGCCCCACCGAGGACTGTGGTTTTTCGGGGTTGCCAATCGTGGGGTGAATCTACCCTGTTACGCGAGGCGCGATTCTGGGAACAAAACGCCTGCGCCGCCCTCTTTTCCCTGAGCGACCGATGAACCACCTCACCAACGCGACCTGGATGAGCCCGTGCAGCGCGCTGGTGCTCCTCAGCCACGACTGGACGGAAGCGGGGCTGCCGAAGTTGGAGATTGAGGGCAAGCGTGCTCGTCTGGCCCGTCTGGCCAGGGCTCCGCTGCTGCTCTTCGGGGAGCTGTGCAACTACTTCATCGAGGCCGATGGGCAGGTGGTCTTCATCTGCTTTCAAGAGAACCACCCGCATCTGAACTTTGGGCAACTCGGCCTGCGGGTGGCGGGACCGTTTAATGAGTGGGGTAAAATTGGCCGAAATCCAGCGGGCACGTCGTGGGATCTTCAGCCCGAGTGCATCGACGGACGGGCAGTGTGGGTCGCCCGGGTGCCGAAGGAGGCCGTATTGTCACCCGAGAAGCCGAGAGAGGCGGTAGAGTTCAAGTTCGTAACCCATGATTGGCACTGGCTGACGCCGGATTACCACGCTCCGAACCTCCGGCAGCATAAAGGTGGCATCTGCAACTACGCCCTGGAGCCGCAGTGCAGCGGGCGGCACGCCTTCACCTTCGACCTGGAGGAGACCATCGGATTGGGTGCGGCCCTCGCGGTGCAGTGGGCAGGGCACCTCGGAGCGGCGGTGCCGATCCGCACGGGTGCGTTCTTCTACCGTCTGCGTTCCGCGCATCCGCTGGGGGCGCATCTGGAGGGCAACCGGACGATCTTCCGGCTCTTTGCGCCACGGGCTTCCACGGCGGCGGTCGTTTACGCGGATAATCCGGCGATGGAGGGGGCGAAACGGACAGAGATGGAGATGCTGGAGGATGGGCTGACCTGGGAGGGCGTGGTCTCTCGCCCGCTGGTGGGTTGGTATTATTTCCTCCATGTCGCGGGGCATTCCATCGACCACGACACCCATTTTGACGCCGAGATGCCGCTCTTGGACCCTTGGGCGCTGGCCACGGTAGGGCCGCGTGGCCCCGGCATTATCCTCGACCGCACGCAGCTTCCCCGACCCACCCAGCCCTTTACCCCGCCGCGGTGGAACAACCTGGTGATCTGCGAGGCCCACGTGCGCGATCTGGTGCGAAATGCCCCTGGCGATCTCGACGACCTTGACCGACAGGGATTCACCGGCGTGACGAAGTGGCTGGATAGCCAGGCGTGCTACCTGCGGGAGCTCGGTGTCAACGCCGTGGAGCTGCAACCCCTCCAGCAGAATGACGCCCCGGATCGGGAAAGCTACCACTGGGGTTACATGACCAACAACTACTTCGCGCCGAACGCTTTTTATAGTCGGGACCCGGCGCGAGCCAGCGGTGTGGCGGAGTTGGCCGAGATGGTGGCGACCTTTCACCGGCACGGCCTCGCGGTGATCCTGGATGTCGTCTATAACCACGTCGGGGAGCCCAACTTTCTGCTCTTTTTCGATAAGCAATACTACTTTCACATTACGCCCACCGGGGAGCTGATTAACTGGTCGGGCTGTGGCAATACGCTGCGGGCAGAATCGGCGATGGCGACGCAGCTGATCTGTGAGAGCCTGGTGCATCTAGTGAAGACCTTCGACTTTGACGGTTTCCGTTTTGACCTCGCGGAGTTGATCGGCATCGAGGTGCTGAAGCAGATTGAGGTCGCTTTGAAGGCGGTGAAGCCGGGGATCATCCTGATTGCGGAACCTTGGAGTTTCCGCGGTCATATCGCCGCCGACCTCAAGGCGACCGGGTGGGCCTTCTGGAATGATGGCTTCCGCGAGTTTATCCCGCGCTACTTGAAAGGCCGGGGCAACACCGACGGGATAAAATACTACCTCTCGGGTTGCCTGAGCCACCTGACCCGCTACCCTGCGCAGTCGGTCAACTATGTCGAGAGCCACGATGACCGGGCGTTTATCGACAAGCTGACCGAGCGTCCGCACCATGATGGCTCTAGCCCCACGGAGCGTGACCGCCAGCGGGCGCACCTGATGATCGCCCTGCTGATGACCTCGCTGGGCACGCCGATGCTCTCGGCGGGCCAGGACTGGCTGCGGTCGAAGCACGGCAAGAACAACACCTACCTGGACGGTGCCGAAAACGGCCTCCGCTATGGTGAAGCCGAGCGGCAGGCCCACACCGTCCACTATTTCCGCCAGTGGATCCGTTTCCGCCTCGGGGAGTTCGGTCAGGTTTTTCGCCTCTGGGAACGCCCAGGAGACGGCTACACCCACTACTGGGAAGCAGCCGGCTGCACCGCCGTGGCCGCTTGGACTAACGGCGACCACCGCTACGGCCCCTGCGAAGTGCTCTTTGCCATCAACCCGCACACCGACCGCACCGCCCACTTCCACCTCGGTGGTCTCGATGGCCGGGACTGGCAGCAGATTGCCAACCGACACGATTTTAAGCCGGAGGGACTGGGCTACAGCAACCTCCACGGCGATCACCTGGAGGTGGAACCCCTCGGCCTCTGTCTCCTGGTAAAAAAAAAAGCCTGACCGGTGGCCCTAAGATCGTTCCGGCGTCAACGTTGTCGCGACTTCCGGCAACAGAAGCTGTCGATCCTCGCGTTGTGCTGCACCCGAGCGAGTCGGTTACTCCAGGGGCGGAGATCCCACTGATCGAGTCTCCCGCCCCGGCCGACGCGGCGTTTCCGGATCGAAGTGCCCTGCTCACGGAGTCTCCAGAAGTGGTTGCGGTGGTGCCGAGTCCGGAACGCTCCCCGGCTCCCCGCTCCATTGAAAGTCCGGAAGCGACCAGTGGGGTTGAGATGCTCCCGGATCTCAACTCCGGCTCGGAGCTGGCGGTGGTGCTGGCCCAGGTCGGCGAAGAGGTAGGGTTGCCGGAGGAGGATGCGGCCGAGCCTGTTGGGAAAGACGCGCCTGCAGAAGAACTTATTCCGCTGGCGGAAGGCGAAGCTGCTGGAGCTTCTGCCGATGAGAAATCGGACGCGGAGGTGCCGACGGTGTCGATTCCCGCCCCAGAGGCGGCGGTGGAGCCGTCAGGCACTCCAGAATGGGAGACCGAGGCTGACTGTGACGGGGCCTTAGACGTTGAAGTTGAGCCTTCTGCGTCCATCGGGAGCGGCCTCCGGGCCGCTGAGGCTGGGCAGTCCATTTTCGGGGGAGATGATCCCACTGCAGTCGCCGTTAACTCCCCCGCTGCGGCCCTGGTGGAGTCTTTTTCCGAGGCAGAGGAAACCCCTTTGGAGGATGGTATTCCCCCGGTGGCGGGCGGGAAACTTGATGCAGAGGTCGGGAAGCTCGATGCGGAAGGGGAAGGACTCGTTTCGGAGGTCGGGGAGGGAAGTCCGGGAGAGTTGGTCAGTCCAGAAGCACGCACCGTTGCTGCCGCCGATGAAAAGCCCCCCCAATCATGGTTGGGCGCACTGAAACGGTGGCTGGAAAGGAGGCGGCACCGATGAGCCGAGGCCCGACTGACTTTTCGCGCGCCACGGAACCTCAAGCGGCCTCCGGGTTTCTTTGGCTGGTGAGCGTTATGAACCGTCTTCCCGCGTTCCCCTTCCCGGTCATTTCTGGCCCGCCTAGCTGGTGGCCCCGGTCGGCTTCAAAACTGGCCGTGTTGGTGCTACCGGTGCTGCTCGGCTGGCCAGCTACGGTGCTCGCGCAAGTAGGACCGGCGCCGGTGCCCCTGAGCGGCGGGCCTCCGCACGGTGCCCTGCCCTTGGAGCCCCTCGATGGCGGGGCCACTGCATCGGTCTGGGTGGTCGTTGGGCTGGTGCTTCTAGCCGCGGGTGCTTGGTGGCTCGCGCGGCACCAGGCCCGCCAGCGGGCCATCCCGCAGCCTGATCCGATCGGTCAGGCCCTCTTGTCACTGCCAACTGCGCTGGAGCAGTCCGACCGAGATCTTTCTGAGTCGGTAGTCGCGGCGCTTCGGGTCGGTCTGCGGGAGGGTTGGGGCCTGGAAGCGGATCGGACGACCGAGGATCTCCGAGCCGACCCGACGGTGGCCAAGACCCTGCCACCCGAGGTTCGGGAAAACCTGCTGGCGCTGTGGGAGCGGGCGGATGCGACCCGCTTTCGGCCTGGGCACCTGGAGCCCGCCGAGCGCACCCGACTCGTCCGCGAAGCGATGGCTTGGCTGCGCCAGTGCCCGCGACCCACGGCGGAGGAAACCGTGGCGGCTGGTGCGCCTGACGGGAGTTTTGCGAAACAACTTCTCGAACTGGGTGCCCCTCGCCGCCCCAATATAGCCGGATGATGGCCTTGCAACAACCGCTTTGGCTCCTGCTGGTTCCGCTCTGGCTCCTGCTGGCCTGGTGCTGGCGGAGGCGACCGGCGGCGGTTAGGTTTCCGACGCTGTCGATCCTCCAGCGGGCGGCCTCACCCGCACGGTTTTCCCTGGACCGTCGTCTCTTCGTCGTGCAGACGCTGGGGGTGGTCTGCCTGGCGGTCGCCCTGGCCCGCCCGCAGACTTTCGAGGGGCGCACCAGCCTCCGCAGCAGCGGGATCGACATCGTGCTGGTGGTGGACTTATCGCTGTCGATGCGGGCGCTGGATTTCGCCACCAGGGAGAACATCGTCACGCGGCTGGACGTGGTGCGAGATGTTTTACGCTACTTTGTAGCGCAACGACCGCAAGACCGCCTCGGATTGGTGGCTTTTGCCGAAGACGCCTACCTCCTGAGCCCGCTGACGCTGGATCATGCCTGGGTGCAGCGGAACCTTGACCGGATGCAGCTCAACCTGATCCCCGGAAACCGCACCGCCATCGGCCCCGCGATCGCCATGGCCACCAACCGCCTCCGCGACCTGCCGGATGCCAAGTCGCGGGTCATCATCCTGCTGACGGATGGTGAGAACAACGTTACCAGTCTGCCGCCGCTGGCGGCAGCCAACGCCGCCGCCAGCATCGGCGCACGTATTTACACCATCGGCGTCGGTCGCCACGGCGAAGTTCTGATTCCGCAGATTGATGACAACGGGCAGGTGCTCTACCGGCGCGGCCAACCGTGGATTATCGACCGCATCTACAACCAGTTCGACACCAAGGAACTCGAAGAAATCGCCAGGATCACCGATGGTCGTTTCTTTCGCGCCACCGACGCCAGCGAACTCC
>DAIQNO010000141.1:0-5998 GCA_036788355.1 Opitutales bacterium
TTCGGCTTCGATGAGTGCGTCAGAGGCATCACTCAGGTAGGTCATAGCCGAAGATCTGTCCCTCGGGCAGCTCAAAGTGGCCCTCGGGGAAAGTCGGATTTACCTCGATGGCATCAAAGAAGAAGGTCTGGGTGAGGTGCCCATCCTGCGAGTAGGTTTCAATACGTTCCGCAAAACGGATGCCACCGATGGTCTGTTGCCCGAACTCCACCAACTCGTAGTCGCCACGGTTGACTAACGTGGCCCGCAGTTCAAAGGAATTGCGGTCAAAGAAGCGGTCGTAGCTGGCTCCGTTGGGGTATCGGAAGCGGACCCGATGCACTGGCTGGCCCCGGCGGATGGTTTCGCCGAGGTGCTCTACGGTGCCGCCGAGCACCGTCAGCGGCCCGCGGTAGAAGTTGAGGTTCTCGCGGACGTTGCTCATGAAAAAGGCGACTTCGTCGGAAGTTAGCACCCGCAGGCGGTTGATGCCGGGCAGAGCCTTGATGTCGGTGTAAATGAAGCCCTCAAAGCCATCGATCACGGTGGTGACGATGCGCTGGGCATCCTCCTGCACCATCCGGTGCTTGGTCGGGGCCTCATAGTCCAGCGTCAAGGTGGAGGTTCGCCCCCCGCCGCGCTCCACATTGCGCCCGATGAAGCGCAGGGTCTTCACGTTGGTCAGGGCCTCTTCAGAGCCCAGATTCTGCCGCGCTCTGGCGATGATCGCCTCGACATCGAAAGCGGGCGGCGGCGGCGTGGCTTGCCCGAAGGCCGCTGGGGTCAGCCACCCGGACAGCGCGACCATCATTGCCATGCCAACAACCGTCCCGGCGGGTCGGTCGCTCGTCCAGGCACGGCGCAAACCGAAACGACGGCTCAGCGATTTGATGCCTAGAGCGATCAAAAGGACGGACGACGACCTGGGGAGCTTGTTAAAAGTGAAAAGTTGCTGGTAGCTCATAGGGGTTAGCGTTGAGGGGCGGGAACGGAGGAAAAAGCTCCCTCAATTCGTCACCTTAGCCGTTTTTGTCGCGACAGCCACCAAAAAGGTTCCGGGAGGCCGCCAGCGATTCTTGGCCTCGGCATTTTTGCCCCAGGTGAATGAGGGTTTCCTTGCATTTTTGGTCGCAGAGCCGATAACCTAACTGGGAGATGAGGCGAAACTCGAAATTTCGCTTAGCCCGGTATGGCGGTCTGCCGATAAGCCTCTAGCCCCGTTACCCCAGATGTATCTAGCCGATTTGTCGAGGCTCTTCGACCTGTCCGAAGGGTTGCCTTTGCTCGACCATGAGCAGGTCGGCTTCTTGCATGATGCCGACCCTGACCTCCTCGACGATTTAATCGAGACCTTTACCGGGGTCTGCGGCCCCAAGGTTGACTCCCTGCCGAGCGTCGCCGGGCGTCGGGAGCCGGCCTTGCTGCGCGAGGAGATTCACTTTATTGGCGGGAGTGCCGCTAACATCGGCCTGTTTCGCCTCGCCGAGCTTTGCCGCTGTATTGAGCAACAGATTCGCGAAAACCGCTTCACGGCCTTCGAGCAGGTCGCCGCTTTCGTGCAGACCGAGTATGCCCACGGGCTCGCCGAGTTGACCGAGCTGGTTTTCGACTGACGCACCGCCTCCTGGGGCACTTCCTACTGCCGCCAATTTAGCCGAGTTCTGACTCTTTAGGCCCGGCCATCCTGGGAATTTCCCGTCAAAGAACCCCGACCGGCGACGGGCGGAACTTTACTCCTTGGCCGCTGCAACCTCCGAAAGTAGCTCCCCGAGGCGGTTGAGGGCCGGGTAGGGGCCGATGTAGGGCTCCTCTGGCGTGCGGCTATCGGCCATGACTCGCCCTTGGCTGTCGATCACCGTCAACCACGGCAATTCTCCCCCGAGCAGCGCCATGATGGGCCGACCCTGCGGGCTCAACATGGCGTTCCGGTGAATGGCCCGGAGGGGATTTCTGGGCAACGACCGCAAAAAGGCCCGCGTGGCGTCAAAGTCCGGTTCTCCGGGCACGTAGAGATAGGCCACCTCGCCGCGTTGGGCCGCAAAATGGGTATCGAAGCGGATCAGCACCTCGATAAACTCCCGCGTTTTCTCGTTATGGCCGGCCCCAAACAGGAAGGCAAAGAACCGGGGCTCACCCGTGATGGCGCTCGGTTCCCAGCCGGTGGAGTTGGGGCGAAAGAGCGTGCCGTAAAGGGTCTTTTGCACTGGCGGCAGCGACTCATCAAAGGCCGGCGGCGCCAGCACCCAGCGCCCCTCGGCGTCACGGCGCAAGCGGGCTTCGATCTCCGCCCGCGTAGCCTCATCAAAGCCTGCCAGCGGCATCTGGAAAGTGCTCACGCGATTGCGCAAGCGCAGGAAAAAAGCGTCATCCCGAAACACCACCCCATCCAGTTCGGCCTCAAAGGTGGAGCCATCGGCCCGCCGCCAGGTAGCCGCCTCAGCGTCGGAAAACGCCCACCCGCCGCAGAGGCAGGCCACCATCAGCAGCCAACCCACCAGCCTGCAAAAAAACGATCGGGAGGGCACTCTCATGTTGGTGAGAATACCTCCAGGAATCAGCTTGGTCAACCGCAACCCAGGTCACCGGAGCTACCCCCTGGGAACGCCGACGTCCTCGTCGGCATCTTCACCCAAAGCGGGCCGGCGGGACGCCGGCGCTCCCGGAAAGTGACCGGCGAAAATGGACCTCGCCGCCACCTCCTTTTTTCTGCCTTGCCGCTGCGGGGGAAGCCAGGCCAGTTTTCAGCGTTGTCATGGTGAGTCATTCCGAGGCGGTGCGCGTCCGCTACGTCGAGACCGATCAGATGGGCTTTGCTCACCACGCCCACTACCTCGCCTGGTTTGAGGCGGCTCGCGTCGGCCTGCTGGACACCCTTGGCCTGCCCTATCGCGAGATGGAGGCCCGTGGCTGGCTGCTGCCGGTGCTGTCCTACGAGGCCCGCTTTCACCGCAGTGCCCGCTTTGACGACCGCCTGAGGGTCACGGTGCGGGCGGAGGCCCTACCCCGCGTCCGCTTTGAGCTGCGCTACCTCGTGGAACGCGGCACCGAGAAACTCGCCCAGGGCCGCACCGAGCACGCCTTTATCAACCCCCAGGGGCAACCAATGCGCCCCCCGGAGGCTTTCCTGGCGCTCTTTCGACCCCACTTTGCGACCGCTCAGGCAGAGGGTTCACTCCCGAAGTAACTCGCCGGAAACTACGGACTCCGGGCACCGTCGGGGGAAAGGTGCTTCGCCAAGAACTTTTCTACAGCCTGGTAATATTTCACGCGGTCAGACAGCTCATAGAAGCGGTGCCCAGCATATCTTCGGAAAAAGGTCTCGTGAGCCAAGCCCCGTTGCCGAAACTTGGCCGCCAGCTCGCGGGTTTGCTTCGCGGAAACGACCGTATCTTCGAGACCGTGGGCCAGGAAAAACGGAATCCTCACGCGGTCTAAACGGTTGATCGGCGAAATCGCTTCATAAGCCTCGCGGTCCCGCTCAACATCCCCGAGCAACGTGGTGAAAAAGTCGTAAGTGCCGGAAAAATCCGTCCGGCGGTGGCGTTTTGACGCCACGTGCTTGGCCCAATCGAAAACCCCCGCAAAACTCACCGCACACCGAAAGAGATCGGGTTCCTCGACGGCGCAGGCCAAGGCCAGGTAGCCGCCAAAGCTGCTGCCCATGATGGCCAGACGCTGCGGGTCAAAGAGGCCGCTGCGGAGGGCAGACTGCGTGGCGTCGATCACATCGTTACGCATCCCGACGAAATCCGCGTTGAAGTCGCCGCGAGCCAACTCCACGTAGCCAGTGGAGCCGCGGTAATTGGGTCGCAGCACCGCATAGCCCCGGCTGACCAAAAAATGCACTTCTTTATCGTAGTCCGCGTCGTCCCGCACCCACGGGCCGCCGTGCGGTAACACCACCAGCGGCGCGGGGTTTTCCTTGGACACGTTGGAGGGAAGGGTGAGATAGGCTTCCAGGTTGAGCCCATCCCGTGAACGGAAGTTGGCCGAGACGGTGGCCCGCAGCCCCTGGGTGGTGATCGCCGGGTGGGATTCACCGACGCGGGTCAGCTGACCCGTAGTGGCGTCGAAAACGTGGTAAAGCCCGGGCTGGCGCGACCCGTGGGAATAGACCAGAAACTTCGTCTCGGAATCGTCCCAATCCAGCAGCGCGTGCAATTCCTGGGCGGGCAGGGCCGCACTGACCTGCTCTTGCACCTGGGCAAAGTTCGGCTGGAACCAGATCGTGACCGGGTTACGCCGGACATAGCGCACCCCGGCCAGCCCGCGGGAGGCTTTTGAAAAACGCAACTCAGCATTAGACAGGGCGTAAACGGAGTCGCTGTGGATCGGAGCCTCCAGCTCGCCGCTATCGAGACGCATCCGCCGCAGGTGGCTGCCAGCCTGATCCAGAGTGGCTACCCAGACGTAGTCGCGATCAAAGTCCAACCCGAGCGGAACAAAAACCCGGGGATCCACTGGGTAGGGCCGCCAGTCCTGTGCGCCGATATCCCAATACATTAAAGCTTGTGTCCCATCGCGAACAAAAAGGCCCAAACCCAGCTCACCATCCGGCCCGTTTAGCAGCCCTAAAACTTGCGCTCGTTGCGGGAGCGGGAACTTCTGGCGCACCCGTGAGGCATAGACTCGGCGGTTCGGCCGCTCATCACGGGCCAGCTCAATCTCCTCAACGTCCAGCGAGATTCCTCGGTCCAGTAACGACTGCTTACTCCACAGCATCAGCCGATCCGGGCGCGCTTCAGGCTGGCCTAGCACCCGGACGACATCATATTTGATGATCTCGACGTGCCGCCTAAGATCGTCAGATGGCGTCGTGTAGAGGCCATAGGTAAAAATCTTATCCGCCGACACGGAGAACAGCAGGTTGCGGTTTCCATACCAGGCGACGTTGTAAACATCCATCCAAGCAGACCCCTGCAAACTACGCGTTTTCCCCGTATCGATCTCCACGGTGACCAGCCCCTGAATGTCACTGTCCCAGCTGGCGACGGCTGCCAGCATCTGGCCATCGGGCGAAATCCTCACCTGATGCAGGTAGCCCGGGCCAAAAATGTCCTCAATCCTGGGCGTCTGGGCACCGGCAAGCGAGGCTGCGAAAACCGCCATCAAGGCACCGCAAGCGGCTGTCAGTAAGGACGATCGGAAAAAGTTCATAACGTGATCCCCGCTTTTCGGCCCTGGCAATAACGCGGGCCTGGCCTCGACGCTGCGCCTCCCAGGGTGCTCTCCAGTTAAGCAAAGTCCGTGCCTCAACAGGGAGCAATTTCGAGTAAAGTTCCCCCGATTTCTGCGGGCCGGCCCCCCATCGGCTGTAACCTTCTTCCATAGCCAACCGCATCCGCACCCCCGACGCCACCCTGAACCTCCTCGCCGGTGCCACCGGAAACCGCCTCGCAGGTGCCACCGGGAACCGCCTCCCCGACGCCACCGGTAACGGCGGGCTACCCCCCTGAAAGTAACCCGCACTGCCGGTGCATCGGGTAAGGCCCCGCCGGCCGTCCTGGCCCGGGCGGTCATCCGCCGGCCACGTCCTGTTCAACGTTGCGCGGGCGCGAGGCCTCTCGGGGTAGTCAGCGTGGGTCGAGGCCGAGGTGCCGTAGGGACTGCCGAAGCTCGTCAGCGGTGAGGGGCTTGGCGAGGTAAGCGGAGGCTCCAGAGGCCTTGCACTTGTCGGCGTGGCCAGCCGCGTCGAGTCCCGAGACGACCAGGATGGGGATGTCTCGGGTGGCGGGGCTGACGCGGAGGAGGCGGATGCTGGTCAGGCCGTCGAAACCGGGCATCAGCAAGTCCATGATGATCAAAACAGGGGCGTGGGTTTTGGCTTTGGCGAAGGCTACTTGGCCGTCGGTGACCCAGATGGGGTGATACCCAAACTTACGCACCACCGCCACCATAAAGGCCGCGCTATTGTCGTCGTCATCCGCAATGAGGACCACTGGTGCCGAATCGGTCGGCTGCCTGGGGCTGGCCGTTGGCGTTCCGGAGGTTTCCTGTGAGGTGAGAGCAGTCATCGCTC
>DAIQNO010000141.1:6008-6412 GCA_036788355.1 Opitutales bacterium
CAAAAGTGCGAGCTTTGGGCGAGGATAAATCAACGGGAGGTGCCGTTAACAGCTACTCAAACCAGGGTCGGCGCGGTTGGCGGAACCGGTTGCTTTGCTCGGGCGTCCAGCAAGTTAAGTTCGTAGCCCAATTTTCCAGGTCAACCAGCCCCACCGGGGCGACAGGTGATAAATCACATCGAGTGGTGCGCGGCGGGTATCAACGGGTTAGCCCAACCCGCCCCAACGGGGCGGAAGGGTTTAGCCCAGGGTGCAGCGAAGCGCAACCCTGGGTCTGCCAGCGTTCAAAGTTCCAAAGCCCTGAAAGGGCGACAGAACGATCGGCGCGGGTGAGCCTGATCGAATCGGCTAAAATTTCGGGATGATGGCGCCATCGGGGTGTCGTCCTTTCAGGACTTTGGTGG
>DAIQNO010000142.1:0-5935 GCA_036788355.1 Opitutales bacterium
GCGGTTGCCTACAGCGACGTGGTCATCGCCTGCACGGGCGCGCCCGAGGCCGTCCTGGGGGCCGCGATGCTCCGCCGGGCCTTTGCTGAGCGCCCCCACCGCCCGCTGTTCCTGATCGACCTGGCCATGCCCCGCGACATCGAGCCCGACCCCCACGCCCCCGAGGGCATCTACCGCTACAACCTCGACGACCTGGCCCGCATCGCCAACCGCAACCTGGCCAGCCGACAGGCCGACGTCACCCGCGCCCGCAACGGCCTCCAGGAACGCGCCCTGCGAGCCTGGCAAAGCCTCAACCACCGCCAAACCTAGCCCAAGGGCTGCCCCACAATCGACCGGCCATTTCATCTGTGGCCTAATTAAAACTGCTGGGGGAGGCTGCGGTTGCAGAGATCGGACAGGACGCCCCTCGGAGTGACGCCCCTGGGAACACCCCTCCCAAGGAGCACCCCTCCCAAGGATCGCCGACGTCCTCGTCGCCCCCCCAGCGTAAACGAACCGGCGGGGACTCCGATGGGAGCAATCCCCCGAGGAGTCACCCTCCCAAGGATCGCCGACGTCCTCGTCGCCCCCCACCTCCTCCCGCAGTTTTAAGCACCCCCATTCATTTCAACCCGCCGAAAATTGACCTTGCCCCGGCGGAAGACGGCCGCAATGATTCCCGTTTACCGTTTTCGGAGAGGTGGCAGAGTGGTCGATTGTACCTGACTCGAAATCAGGCGTGCCGAAAGGCACCGAGGGTTCGAATCCCTCCCTCTCCGCCAAGTTGACCGAAACAGCTAAACATGCTGACGCCAGCATACTTATGGGCGAAAACAGAGCCCATTCCATGCAGGGATGAAGATCTACGAAATCGAAAAGAGACCTACGGTTGCGGACTACCTGACGGGTCTGAATAATCTCGGAAATAAGGTTTCCGAGCAGCACCGGGAGCTATTGAAGGCCTTATACAGGTTCCCCGATCGGACAGCAACGACCGTTCAGCTCGCCAAGGCGGTAGGCGCGTCGCGTTACAATGTTGTTAACCAAAAACTTGGGCGGCTGGGTCGGTTATTTTGCGAAGAAATGGGTATCGAGCCCGACTCCCGCCCTGACGATACCGCGAGGTGGTGGAAAGTCTGGTCACGTGGTTGGCAAGCTGCCGATGGGTTTCGATGGCAGATGCTGGAGGAGGTTGCCGAAGCCATTGAATCAATAGGATGGGTTGAGCGGCAGTCACCTTTTCCGTTTCCAGAGGAGGTGCATTCAATGTTCCGCGAGGGAGAGCGGATCAGCATCGTCGTTAACCGTTATGAACGTGATCCGCGATTAAGGCAGTTGGCAATTCTGATTCACGGCGTTCACTGCTCGGTATGCAGGATGGATTTCAAAGCCCTTTATGGCGACGTTGCCGAGGGCCTTATTCACGTGCATCATCTGCAGCCTTTGGCATCGGTCCGCATAGACCATGAGGTTGAGCCCTACGCTGAACTGAGGCCGGTCTGCCCAAACTGTCACGCGGTCATTCACCGGCGGACACCTCCCTATTCCATCGAAGAAGTTCGGGCAATGCTTCGACCCCTAAGATGCCGCCAAGCCACTTCGCCCTCCATGCCGCAACCCACCTCCACCCCCACCCCTACCTCCGACCTCCCCCGCCCCGACTTCCGAAACCTGGCTGCGTGCAGAACGGGGTTGCCGCGAGTCGGGATTGGCGTAGGGTGATGGTCTGATGACCAAGGATCCCCGTGCTCACACCGTGACCCTCGTGCCCCGGCAGACTTTCTCCTGGAAGGTCGTGGCCCTCCTCGCATCTGGGTGGCTGGTGGTCTTGGCTGCCGTGGTGGTGCTCAAAATCCGGGTGCTGACGCTCCTGCTGCCGCTAATTGGGGCGATTTTCGTCGGCTACCTCATAGTCTGCACCATCGTCCTTTTCCGCCAGCGCAACCGCTGAGGTTGCCTCTTGCGGGGGCAAAAGCCGACCGCGCCATGGAGCGCACTGCACGCTGGCTTTTCTTGCCGTGGCCCTTCACCCTATTTCTTTTTTAACCCAATCCCCGAACACCCGAAAACATGAAAACCTACGTCAACCTCGCCATTGCTGGCATCACCTTGGTCGCCCTCATTGTCATCAGCGTTTTTTCCTTTGAAATCACTACGGTCGAAGGTAACCAAATCGGGGTCAAAGAAACCTGGGGTGAGGGGGTGTTGCCCGACCCCCTGCAGCCCAAAACCTACGTCATGGTCCCCGGCTTTACGCAGAAAATCTTTAAGTATGACATGTCCAGCCAGGTCTTCGTGATGAACGACCTGCCCAACGATACCTACGGCGCCGGGCGCCGCTCAGACAGCTACCTCGTGCAGTCCTCAGAGGGTCAGGACATGCGGATCTCGCTGAACATCCGGTGGCGTCGCGACCCGATTGCCGTTGTCGATCTCCACAAAACCGTCCGCGACAACGTCGAAGAAAAGATCATCCGCCCGGAGTTGATGCGCGTCGTGAAGGACCAAGCCACCACCCGCACCGCCCTCGATGCCTACTCCGGCGAGGGCCTCGTCAAGCTCCAGAGCGACATCACCGCCGCGCTGGTATCTAACGAGGGTGAGCTGCGCAAGCGCGGCGTCATCGTGGAAAACTTCGTGATTGAGCACATCGGCCTCGACCCCGCCTACGTTGAGCAGATCAAGGCCCGCCAGGTCGCCGTGCAAGAACGCCTCCGCGCCATCGAAGAAACCCGCGCCGCCGAAGCCCGTGCCGACCGCGCCAAGGCCGAAGCCCAAGCCGCCTTCGAGAAAGCCGTCGTCGATGCCAAGCGCGACAAGGAGGTCGGTATCCTCAACGCCCAGAAGCTCGCCGAGCAGCAGGTGCTCGATGCCACCGCCGCCGCCCGCCGCGTCGAACTGGCTGCCGAGGCCGACAAGAACCGCAACGTCCTCGCTGCCCAAGGCGAGCAAGAAGCTGCCCTCCTCCGCGCCCAAGCAGTCACCGCCCTCGGTGCCGCCGATGCCGAGGCCACCCGCCTCAAGCTTAGCGCCTACGCCGCCGAAGGCTCGGAGGCTTTCGTGCGCATCGAAGTCGCCAAAAGCATGGCGGAAGCCTTCAAGAATATCGACGGCTATCTCCCGCAAGACATGACCGTCAACCTCCTCAGCGAGAGCTTCCTGCAAGCCGTCCAGGGTGTCGTCAACCCCACCCTCCGCCCCACCCCAACTACGCCCGCCCGCTAAACGATAATGATGTCCGAAACCACCGACACCAACGACCTGATCGCCGTCCGCCGCAGTAAGCTGGCGGCCCTGCGAGCGGCGGGCGAGGATCCCTTCCAGGCAAACTGGGCCCAAACCCACACCAGCGCCGACGTGCTCCGCAGCTACGAGGAGACGGAAGCGGCCTTCCTCGCCGCTAACCCCGAGGCCCCCGCCGCGCTAGAGGCCCACCGCGCCGCCCAAGCGGTCGTCGATGAGGCCCGGGCAGCCTTCCGCGCCAAGATGGCCGCCGGCGAAGTGCCCGCTGGGACGCCCTTCACCCCGCCTGTCGAAGTGCCGCCCGCCCCCGACCTGCCCGAAGGCCCGGAGGTCTCAGTGGCAGGCCGCATCGTCGCCATTCGCGATATGGGCAAGGCCACCTTTGTCAAGCTTCTCGACCGCGCCGGGACGCTGCAGGTCTATGCCACCCGCGACGCCCTCGGCGAGGCCCCCTACCGCGACCGCTTCAAGAAGCTCGACCTCGGTGACTTCATCGGCGTCTGCGGGCCGACCTTCCGCACCAAAACCGGCGAAGTCACCATCCGCGCCACCGCCTTCGGGCTGGTCAGCAAGGCCCTCCGCCCCCTGCCGGAGAAGTTTCACGGCATCACCGACAGTGAGCAGATCTACCGCCAGCGCTACCTCGACCTGATCAGCAACCCCGAGAGCCGCCAGCGCTTTCAGCACCGCAGCCAGATCATCCGCGGCATCCGGGAGTATCTCTGGGCTCGCGACTTCACCGAAGTCGAAACCCCCTGCCTCCACGCCGTCGCTGGCGGGGCCGCCGCCCGCCCCTTCACTACCCACTTCAACGCCCTCGACTGCGACTTTTACCTCCGAATCGCCCTGGAGCTACACCTCAAGCGCCTCTTGGTCGGCGGATTTGACCGCGTCTTCGAGCTCGGGCGCGTCTTCCGCAATGAGGGCCTCTCCCGCCGCCACAACCCCGAGTTTACCATGCTGGAGGTTTACCAGGCCTACAGCGACCACCGCGGCATGATGGACCTCGTCCGCGGCCTCCTCCACTCCCTCTGCGATCACGTCCTCGGCACCCGCCAGATCGTCAATTCCGACGGCGTCACCATCGACCTCGACGGCCCTTGGCGTGAGCTGCCCTACCGCGACGCCATCGTCGACCTCACCCAAGACCCCGACTGGTTCACCCGCCCCAAGGCCGAGAAACTCGCCGCCGCAGCCCGCCTCGGCCTGCACCTGAGCCCCGAAATGGAGGACTTTGAGATCACCAACGACCTCTTTGGCAAGCTCATCGAACCCACCCTCCTCCAGCCCACCTTCGTCACCCGCCTACCCAAGGAACTCTGCCCGCTCGCCAAACTCCACCCCAGCGGTGACGGCACCCTGGAGGTCTTCGAACTCTGCATCAACGGCCAAGAAATCGCCCCCGCCTACTCTGAGCAAAACGACCCCGACATCCAGCGCCAGATGTTCCTCGCCCAAGTCGGCGAAGAAACCCAGAAGCTCGATGAAGACTTCCTCGTCGCCCTCGAACACGGCATGCCCCCCGCCGGCGGCATGGGCATCGGCATCGACCGCCTCGTCATCCTCCTCACCGGCGCCGCCAACATCCGCGACACCATCCTCTTCCCCAGCCTCCGCCCCGAGCAACAATAACCCCCCACAACCGCCAGCTCCCCTCCGGGCCCAAAAAAAGCCCTCATACCTCCGTGCCGAGGTAGGACGTTGCTTGCACTGCCTTGTTATCCTTACTGAACCTCTGAAAGCTGATCTCTGACAAATCGCCCCTGGCCGCTGCGTGCTCAACGGTGATTGAAACCACATGACCCGACGCATCGAGATCCAGGTAGATGTCCTCTCAGATCTCACGCGTCTCCGATGGAGTTCCCATCCCTATCTCAAAGAGGGCAGTGTCGGTGTCTTCAAAATACGTAATTTTCATTTCTTCCGCTCCTCGTAGTCTCGATCGAAAAAGGCGTTGTGAACGGTTTGCCCATCCTCAAGTAAAATAACGCGTAAAGCTCGGTTCTGAAAGTCGGGAATCCGGGCGGGATGTCCCAAAACTTGTTGAAAGTGCTGAGGTGATTTCCGGTGATCGCAGTGGTTTTTAGTAGGGAGAGTTTGGGTTGGCCTTGAGGTTTTGCGGATTGTCGTCCGGGGCCGTCTAGAACTCGCGGACGGCGGACTGGCTTTAGGTGACGGAGGACACGCAAGGCCCCCCTCCGGGCCCGTCCGGGGTCATTTTGCCGGGGCTTCCCAGAGGAAACTCGCGGCGTCGGCCAGGAAATCGCCGCCCGCCGTTCGGATGGTCAGGCGCCAGGCCACCAGCGGCTCATCGCCGACCACATCCGCGGCTCCGGTCAGGCCGATCCAGAGTTCCCGCCCAGAGCGCTCCGCGACTGGCGGCAAGGTCCACTCCCGCACCTCCACCCGTGCCCCCGAGGTCGGTCGCAGCCACTCCAAAGTCACCTTGGCCTGCTCGGGTAGGTCCCGCACCGGACGGCTGAGGGTCGCCACCAGGTAAAACCCTGCCCGCACCGCCGGATCCGTCCGCAGAAAAGTGCGCCGCGAAAACCGCTCCCCTTGACTCGGGAAAAGATACTCCCCAATCCGTCGAAAATCCCCGTCCGACTTCGGAAACCAACTGGTATCCGAAATCCACAACGGCCCCGTTCCTTGGCTTAGCTCAGTCAGCTCCGCGGCTACCGCTCCAGCAGCCCGGTCACGATGGTTG
>DAIQNO010000142.1:5945-6411 GCA_036788355.1 Opitutales bacterium
TTGCCAAAACGCTACTGAACCCCGCCAGCAAAAGACCCAAAACAAAATGCACCGAGCTGGTCCGAATCATCGGTCTAACTTTTGAGAGACCAACCTGATCCGTCAAGACCTCGCCCGTAGTGGTTCAGTGGACACCTTTTGGTGGGCCACAAAAAGGCCACTCCAAAAGCTACTTGGCCTTTTGAACCACCTGCTCGCGAGCCTTCTTGCGCTCCAAGTAAGCCTTCCGGCGGCGACGCTTGATGATTTTGTTGAGCTGCTGTCCCATAAAACTTCTGATAGTGGGCACTCCGGTCTTCGCCGTCAACCACGAATTTCGGCAAATTGGCGCGGATTTTAGGCTAGGCCACCCCGCAAGCGCGGCGGCGGGCTTTCACAAAGTCAATCACGGCGCGGTCGTTGTCGAGCTTGTCGCGCACCACTGCGAGAAACTCTGCGAGGTGAATGTTGCTCTCGCGCAGGAAAC
>DAIQNO010000143.1:0-6394 GCA_036788355.1 Opitutales bacterium
TTTCGGCGAGTTTCGCGAGAATGAACGGCTGCGCGTCTCCCATGGCTTCGACTTCGTGGAAAACCACGGTCAACCCCGTTGAGGCGTCAAAATCGGCAAAAGCCGGGTAGCCGAACCCGCCAAGCCCCATCATCACGCCCATTTCGAGCTGCTGACCGGGCGCAACCTGACGCGCCACGGACAACAGGTCATCGACCAGTTGCTTCATCGGCGGCGTCTGGAGAATCGCCACCGGAGGAGTCGCCACCACGACACTGGAAAGCCCGAGGAACAGGGCGGCGCTGGCTGCCAGAGCCGAACGGAAAAGGGGACGCGGGACGAAGTTCATAATGTTTAGAGGTGCGTTAGGTGATTCCTGAAAGAAAAAATGGTCGGTTAAGGAGACTAGGGTCGCAGCAAGGGGGAAGGCTACAGAAGACCTTGAAAACCTGCCCCGCGTTAGTTGAATCAAAAGACGTGTTGGAAAGTCGAGCGTGAAAAGCTGGGCCTGGGTGGATGTCACCGAAGTGTCACCGGAATGTCACCGAGGTTCCTGCGTCTGGGACGTGAAGCCGGGCGAAAGGGCCACAACGAGGTGAGATTCCTGCCAACTGAAGCCTGACCGTCACTATACGCAGAGATTTCGAGGGTTGTTTCTCTCCAGAAAACATGGCTCTCTACAGGAGTCACCTGATGGAGCCCCGGTTACAGTCATTTTCCCTCCGTGCCGACGCGCCACGCCTAACCTGGCGGCTGCTGGTGCCCCCCAATCTGGCAGTCAGTGCGCCCCGTGACAAGATTCCGTTGAAAGTGGAGGCTGAGATTGCGGGCATCGTCCGCCCACCGGTGGGCCTCGGCGGGCCATTTTCGCTGGACGCGCCCGATGTGCTGGCCGCGCTGTTATTGGAAGAATGGTCTGGCGGAGCGGTGCCTGCCTTGGCGCAGCTCACCCGGGAACAATTTCGGCAGCTATTGACGCCGCTACAGGGTCAGCCCTGCGTCTTTTGGCTCAAGGAGCCCCAGAAACCCCTAAAGTGGGAAGGCAGTCGCCTGCCGGGGATCTCGGAGCACCTGGTCGGCGGTTACGCCGTCAGTCGCACCACCGACAGCATTCCGCTGGCCGCGCGGCGCGGGGCTACTGTCGGCTCGCCAATGACTTCAGCGAGCGGCAGTAAAACCGCAATTCCCGAGGCGAAAAAAGGGGCCCTCCTGCCGACAACCCCCACCGGGCGGCGCCTGGAGTCCGTGGGCCTTTTTCGAGAACGGGCAGCCCAGAACCGCCCTATCGACCGGCCATCGAGCAGCGCGATGGAGGTCGATGGGTCTCCTGAGTTCATCAGCATCGCCCTGCCCTCCCGTGAGAGTGCGCTCTACGCGGACGCCCTGGCCCTGGTGAAGTCCAACGGCTTCTCCCTGGACGCAGGGCTACGGCGCTATTTTCTGCGGGGACGGCATGCCACGCTCAATTTCCTCGCCGATCACACCACGACGCTCCGGGAGACCTTCCGGGCTCACTTTTCGGCCAACTTTGAGGCCCGCCTGGGACAGACGCTCCCCCGGGCGACGGCCAAGGTCGAGGCCAAGGAACTGGCCCCAGGGGATTTTGACGTGGAGGTCTCCCTGGAGGTGCCGGGGGTCGATGCCATCGAGATCGACCGCGCCCTGTCGCGCGGGCAACGCTACGTCGATACGCCGCGCGGGCCGGTGCTGCTGGAGGCCAAGGTCGTGCGCGATTTCCACGAACTCCAGCGTCGGCTGGCATCATCCAGCGAGGTGCCGCTCCTCGGGAAAGCCCGGCGCGTGGTGCGGGCAGCCGAACTGACCGCGATGGAGGACGCCCTGACGGAGATTTCGCCCGCTTTCCAGCCGCCCGAGGCGTGGAGGAGCCGCAGCCAGGCCCTGCGCCAACGCGATGCCCTCCCCCGACCCCAGCTCGACGCCACCCTGGCCTCCTGTCTGCGCGACTACCAGTGGCTGGGCGTTGCCTGGCTGTGGCACCTCTTCCGGAGCCGACTCGGGGGCATCCTTGCGGACGAAATGGGCCTGGGCAAGACGGTGCAGGCTTTGGCCCTGCTGAGCCTGGTGGATCGGGCGGAGGAAGGCCGCCAACTGGTGGTCTGCCCGGCCAGCCTGCTGGAAAATTGGCGCCGAGAGGCCCTCCGCTTTGTGCCGGGATTGCCCGTGCGCGTCCATCATGGCGGAGCCCGTGCCACCGCAATCAGCGATTTTCCCGACCGGGGGCTCATCATCACCTCTTACGGCACCTTAACTCGCGACGATGACCTGTTGAAGACCATCCCGTGGGGCTGTGTAGTCGCTGATGAAGCCCAGCACGTCAAAAATCGCCGCTCCCAGGCTGCCAAAGCACTGCGCTCCCTCGCTGCAACGGGGCGCTTCGTGCTGACCGGCACCCCCTTGGAAAACAGCCCAGCCGACCTGGCCTCGCTCTTTGACTTTCTGCTGCCAGGCTACCTGCCCCCGACCCCGACCGGCTCGCGCTCAGCCGAGGAGCAAGCCTGGCAACACCAGCTCCTGCGAGACCGGGCTGCTCCCTACCTCCTGCGCCGCACCAAAGCTGCCGTGGCCAAGGAACTCCCGCCGAAGGTCGAGCGCGTCCTCTACTGCGAGTTGACGCCGGAGCAAGAGCGCCTCTACCGGGCTGTTCAGCAGAGCGCTGAGCAGGAACTGCTCTCGATGGCCGTTTCCGGAGCCAATGAGGGCCAGCAGCGCCTGGCGGTCTTCCGGCAACTCACCCGCCTCCGGCAGGTCTGCGCCGAGCCCAGAATCCTCGACGATACCCTGACTGCCGATCACTCCACAAAGTGGAACGCTTTCCGAGAAATCCTCGATGAGTGCCTCGACGGGGGCCACCGCATCCTCGTTTTTTCCCAATTTACCCGCGTGCTGGGGCACCTCCGACAGGAACTCGACGCCCTGAACGTCCCTTACGCCTACCTGGACGGCCAGACCCGCGACCGACAAGGCCAGGTGGACGCCTTTAACCAGAACGACACCATCCCAGTTTTCCTGATCTCGCTGAAAGCTGGGGGCGTCGGCCTGAACCTCACCGGAGCCGACACCGTGGTGCTTTTCGACCCCTGGTGGAACCCGGCGGCGGAGGCCCAGGCCATTGACCGGGCCCATCGCATCGGCCAGGACCGCAGCGTCACCGCCATCCGACTGGTCGCAACGGGCACCATCGAAGAAAAAATCCTCGCGCTGCAGCAGAAGAAGGCGGCCTGGCTCGCCGACCTCTTTGAAGCTGCTGAAGGGGCCAACGCCAGCGTCTCCTTCGAGGATCTTCGCGGCCTACTGGCTGAGACCTGAGACCCCCTTAGCAGCGGGTCTCGGGAAAAAAATCATTTCCAGCGGGATTTTTGGACGAAAAAAACTTGCCATGAGGCCAGCAGTTGGGATTATCTTCTCGTTTTAGGTCAAGTCATGCTCAAAATTCGTCTTCAGCGTAAAGGCACCCGGAACCGCCCTGTGTATCGTCTGGTGGTCGCAGAATCGACCAACCGTCGCGATGGTCGCCACAACGAAGTCCTCGGGCACTACGCTCCAGTGGCCCGTGGCAGCGACCCGGAGTATTCCATCAAGCTCGACCGCGTCGGTTATTGGCTCTCGGTTGGTGCTCAGCCGACCGACACTGCCCGCACCCTGATCAACCGCGCACGGCGGGAACGCCCCGCTACTGTGGAGGCTGCTGAAGGGGCCGCTGGAGTCGAAGGTCAGGCAGCTCCAGAAGCCGTTACCGCGTAGCTGAATCGTCGAGGTTTTGGCCTCGCTATCCTGAGCAGCTCTGTATTTTGACCTGCTCTGGCATTCAATCTGGCCTCCCCGTCCGTGGAAGTGGCATTATCGGTCGAAGGCCTTACCGAAGCTTACTATTTCGAAGCTCTGCGGTCGCAGGGCTTTCTTTTTGGCCAGATCGAGGCCAGCGGCTCCGCAGACCCCAGGAAGGTTGTCGCCGCCGCTCGTGACCTCGCCAGCGATGGTCGGACGCCTTGGGCAGTGCTCGATGTCGATCCCCAAGCGGGGGCGGTGCGGCACCGGCAGCTCGTCATGGCCCTCTCCACAGCGCGGAAATGGGGCATCAATGTCGCGCTGAGCAACCCGTGTTTTGAGTTTTGGCTCTGGTTACACCACTACGAGCTCCCCGCCCGTCAACCCCCGTTGCCCAGCCAAGTCTGGCAGCAACGATTCTGGGCAACCCAGTGCCCACCGCAGGCACCTAAGTTGGGCAGTAGGCCGCTCCCTCACTCCCGACCTGGCCGAAAGAACGACCCTGCCCTCCTCCATTATTCCAGCACTCTCTGGCACCACGCCCTCAGAAACGCGCTAGAACTGACCTCGACCACGGCGAGCGGGTCGCCCGAGGCCGTTTTACAACAGAACCCCTCGACCAATCTGGCCGCCGTGATCACAGCGTCGATGCCGCCCCCAGGTTGCCTTTCAGCCGAAAAAGCCCGATAAGCACCGTATTATTCAACCGACCGACACCACCCCCGAGATCCCCCCGGCAGAGAACCCAGCCTCTTGGCCCACGCTGGCACTGGGCTCGGTCGAGTTGCGCCCAGAGGGACTTTTTTGCCCGGCGGGCGGCTTTTACGTCGATCCTTGGCGTCCGGTGGATCGCGCCATCATCACCCATGCCCACAGCGACCATGCCCAGTGGGGTTGCCGGGCCTACCTCTGCTCCCCAACCAGCGGCCCCCTGCTGCGCCACCGCCTGCGGGCCGACTCTCGCATCGAGCTGCTGCCTTGGGGGGCACGGTGCCGGGTCGGCGGGGCAGTTGTCTCGCTCCACCCGGCGGGGCATATTTTAGGTTCCGCTCAGGTGAGGATCGAGACCCCTGAAGGCGGCGTAACGGTGGTCTCTGGCGACTACAAAGTCCACGCCGACCCGACCTGCGAGCCCTTCGAGCCCGTCCGCTGCCACACCTTCATCAGTGAGTGTACTTTTGGCCTGCCGATTTACCGCTGGCCCACTACCGAGAGCCTGCGCGAGGCCATCACCGCCTGGTGGGTCCGCGCGCAGGCCTCAGGCCGCGTAGCGATGCTCTACGCCTACGCCCTCGGTAAGGCCCAGCGGGTGCTCTCCCTGCTCGACCCCACCATCGGCCCCATCGGGGTTCACGGCGCGGTAGCACCCTTCTTGCCGATCTACCGACGGGCCGGAATCCACCTTCCCGCGGTCGTCCCGGTGGGTGCCACATCCATCGGCGACCTCAAGCGCGGTGGCCTAATCATCGCGCCCGGATCGGTGCAAAATAGCCCCTGGGAGCGCAAATTTGGCCCCGTCTCGCGGGCCAGTGGCTCCGGCTGGATGACCGTGCGGGGCAACCGTCGCCGGGCAGCCCTCGACGACGGCTTTCCCCTCTCCGACCACGCCGACTGGCCCGGATTACTCGCCGCGATCGCGGCTACCCGCGCCGAAACCGTCGCCCTGACCCACGGCGACACCTCCGCCCTGGCCCGCTACCTCCGCGAAACAACCCCATTAAACGTCATCGAACTCGCCCACCGCTTTAACCGACCCCTAGAAGCAACGGAGTAAAACACCGCCTGGCCGACGGAGCTAAATCCGGGCCGAGCCAAGGTCAGGCTTGACCGCACGCGCCGCCACGAGAGACCCGCCCCCGCCGGAGCAGCGCGAGGGCGGTAAGGCCAACCAGCGCGGGCGTCATCGAGGCCTCAGGAATGGCCGTCATCCGGATGTTATCGAAGAGCGGGGTCTCCGGGCCGCTCCGAAAGTCCGCATCGAGGTAGATCGCGGTGAGGTTGCCCATGATCAAAGAAAACTCAGAGATGGTCGGAGGTAGTCCGTCGGAAACCCGGAGCCAACCGGCGTCGTGAACCAGGTCAACGGTGGTGGTGCTCCAAGAGCCCACGGTGGGGTTGGGAGTGTCAAAACGGATCGAGATTCCGCTGCCGATCAGGGTCACGTCGTCGAGGTTAGAGCCAGGATTCGACAGCGTATTGGTGTTGCGATCCATGCTGAAGGTGCCGCCGATAAAGGCCGACTTATCCCCAAGAAACTTCGTCGGCGCGGCAATGCGGTCGTTCGCCCCCGCCGCCGCCTCGTTAAACCGAAGGTGGCCGCCGGGATTACCGCCCGTCGCCACCCATTGCACGTTTGACGCCGCATCACCGCCCGGTGCCTTGGTCCACCCGTCCAAGTCCGCAAAAAAGTCACTCTCGATGATCGGAATCCCGAAAACCGCCGCTGGCAGTAACCAGATGACGGCCCAGAAAACAGGCCGGAGGACGGCGCGGGAGAGGGAGTTTTTTCGATCGGCGGTCATTTTTAGCATCAAAAAAGAGTTAGCGTTGAGGGTTGTCTTAAAGACAGCTGCCCAGTGCGGCGACAAAGCACTGACCGTCAACACGTTACTCGTCTTCCGATTAGGCC
>DAIQNO010000144.1:0-4524 GCA_036788355.1 Opitutales bacterium
ACGGGGATTTTTCTGGGCGGCAGCTACCAGAGCCTCGGCGAGTATGACCAGCAGCTCGGTGGTCGTACCGCAACCATCGACCTCGGCAGCGGCCTGGGGGCGCGTGCCGGCCTGGTGGTGCGTTTCTAGCGGCTGCCTGGCCGCGGGAACTTCCCCGCGATGCCGGGCCGACTTTGGGAGCAGTGTCCCGAGAGGAGGGGCACCGTTTCCTAGCTGGCTGGAGCCCAGATCACTCAGCGGCCAGAGTCACTCAGCGGCCAGAGAGTCACTCAAGGGGGCTTTTTCAGGGTTCTCGTTAGTGTCGTCGTCGGATTCTTGAGGTGCTTCGGGGGCGGGTGGGGAGAGGTCTTGGTTGAGGCGGTACGCTCGCAGGCGCGTGCCCTCGGGCTGTTCTGGCGGCAGCAGCAGAAAGAGGTCGCGATGTTGGGGGGTAAAGCGCCAGCGATTTTGCAAGACCGCCCTCGGGACTTCGCCGACGAGGATGCCCAGGCCGATGAAACGGGGTTCTTCCGGGCGGTCGGAGACATCGAAAGGCCCGTTCAGCCCTGGGGTTAAGCGGATCCGGTGCTCCCCGAAGCGGCCCTCCAGGGTGGCGGCGGTGGCGTTGAAAAACATCGCCGTGCTGGGGGGGAAGGCTGATGGGTCGTCGGCCATCGGGAAGACGTTGAAGGTGCCGGGGGCGTCGCGCCGGGCGAAGATCAGCAGCACGTCGGCAGCGGTCGGTTCCAGGGTGACCACAGCGACGGGCGCAGGAAGGGGGAGCCCAGCTCCATCGGCATGGCGATCGGTAGCGGAGCTATCACCTCGGAAAACGCCGGAAGCCAGGTCCACCTTGCCCGACGGCACCGCACCAGGGAAAAAGGGTATCACCGTTGGGCCGCGATAGTGCTGGGGAAAAGAGCGCCGGTAGGGGCGGAAGTGGATCGCTGCGGCATTGCCATCGCCGTCCACCAGCCAGAGTTCCGGTGGTTTTCCGTCGAAAGCCGCGTAGCTGGTGAAGGTCAGCGAGACGGTCGGGGCGGGCTTTGCGGGATCTCCGGCACCGCCGGCGGCAGCGGAGTCGGCCGGGGGCTCACTACCCGCCGCGCCGTGGCTGAGCACGGCGAAGCCGAGCGTCCAGAGCACCGCCAGGAGTCGCGATGATTTCGGGGGCTTTATTGAAGCGGTAGGCATCGACGGAGCGGGTTGGGGCGTGGAGGTGGGCGGGTTGCGGCGATGCAGAAATCATGAAGAGAGGTCCTGCTTTTCCTGGAGGTCGGTGTCGATCGGTAGCGGGGGTGGTCGGCGGCTAGGGGTCGCGGTCGAGCCATCGAAAACCGGTGACTACGAAGCGGCGACCTAAGGGGTGGCTGGGATTCCAGGTCTCGTCCGTGGGAGTTGTGGATGAGGGCAGTCCCGGACTCAGGAACGGGGCGTGGGTGCGCTGCACGCGGGCCTCTAGCCAGGCCCGCGCGGTGACTGCTCCGGTGACTGGGTGCTGGGATTGGCCGTAAACGCGGATGATGAAGGTGTCGGAACGGATCGCGGCGCGATCGGCCAGCTTCGCAAAAAGGGCTGCTTCGTCCACAAAGCGGCGGTCGAGCGCGGGGATTGGCCCGTCGGCATCGACGTTCAGTTGACTGTTCTCGATGGCGGTGGTCAGGACTCCGGAGGTGGCGAACTCCTCCAGTGAGCGGAAGGGTTGCTCCTGAACATCGGCGGCGGCTACAAGGGCCTCGGCCAGGCGCTGCACCTCACTGAGGGGACGGGAGGGGGCCAGGTTGAGGGGTTGGCTGAAAATGGCCGGAAAGAGATTCTGCTGGGGCTCCGAGGCACTGCCAGCCTCGCCGGGAAAGAACTCTCGCCAGTCCGCGAGGATGGCGGTCCAGGCGGCGACGGAGCGGGAATTGACGTTGAAGGCACCGCGCAGAGCGAGGTGGCGGGCAGCGTCACTGGCGCGGAGGTCGGCAGTGGTCGGCAGGGCTCCGTTCTGGGTCGGCAGGACGCGCAGGTGCGGGCTGGGCAGTCGCCAGTCTCCGTTGGGCGCCTGGGCCGGTGGCAGGCCGGTCACCAGGTGACGATCCCAGATGCTCGGCCAGAGGCGGGAGGCGGTTATCGGTGCTGGGGCGGGAGGGGTCGGGCCACCCGTAGCAGTGGCGGCGGTAGGGCTGGCGGCGGTGTCTAGCCAGGGAAGCTGCCGGAGGGCCAGTAGAGACGGGGCGGGGTGGGGGGCCAGGTCGATCAGCACCCGTTTTACGCCGCCGCCTGCGGCATTCTCGGAGGTGTCGGAGAACCAGTCGCCCTCGTCAAAGTCGCTGGCCGTGGCCTGCGAGCCGACAGGATCGGCCGTTGGGCGATACAAGGCTGCGACTAGCGGGTCGTGGTAGTCGTAGATGCTGCGGCGAGACTGCACGACCGACTTCAGCTTCTCGCCGAAGCCGGCGGCCTGGTCATCGACCCGGAAGTGGTAGGCGACGTTGTAACTGGCCTCGGTGTAGCTGCCGCTGGTGCTGCGGGAAAACTCACTGCCGCTGAGGTCGAGGGTGATTGGCTCAAAGGGGATGTTCCGCCACTCGACCACCGGCTCCGCGTAATCCAGCGGGTGCTGGTCGGTTGGGATGGGCTTATCGCGGAAGGGCAGCAGCTTAACGGTCACCGGCGAGGGCTTCGTGATCTCCTGGCCACTGGCGTTGACGGTGCGGATTTTGATCACGCTGCTGGCCTGAAAGCCCGGCTGCCGGTTGTCTTTATCCTCGTAATACCAGTCGTCCTCGGGTTTGGTGGCGGCCCAGTTGGTGATTTCTCGCACCAGACCCTCAGATTGGGCCGGTTGCCGGATCAGGTAAACCTCGCCAGCGGGCAGGGTGGCCCCCGCGTTGCCAGTGTGGTCGATGGCGACCCAGGAGTGGATGAGCTGCTTATCCGGGGTGTTCCGGCTGGTGCCCCCGAAGACGGTAAAGCCGCTGAGATCTACAAAGCGGCGGGAGGCGGGCTGCCCGACGATCTCGATGGACAGCCTGGGGAGACCGGTAACGGCGATGATATAGTGCCGGACTTCGGTGTTTTCTTGATTTTGGTGGGAGAGGGGGTAGGGGAAAGGGTTCCACAACTCTGCCCGGAGGTGGTAGCGCAGCCGCAGGTCGTGGTCGCTGCGAGTGTGGAACAATCCCATGGCTAGCTTAAACTCGGTCAGAATCGGCCCGCTGGCGAAGTGGCCCCCTGTTTCGTGGGCTGCACCGCCGAGGAGGTTCAGGGTCGGCTCCGTGGTGCTATGGTTGGAAAAGATCGCCGTCGAGGTTTCCGCTGGCCCAATCTGGGGCGATAGCAGGGCGCGGATTCCGGGTGAGTCGAGCGGCGAGGCGACGGAGATTGCCGAGGCGGAGAGATTCCAGCGCAGGCCTCCATTGGAGGCATCGACGGGCAGCCCCAGGTGCCCCATCGTCACGGAGTGCCAGCCTTGCTCCTCCAGGGGCGGCGGGAGCTGTGGCCGATCCGTCGCCCGCGCGATGCGGACCCCCCAGGCTGCCCGACTAGCGGTGGAGTCTAGCTGCCCGGTGAGGCTAGGGAAGAGGGCCTCCAGCGGCGGCCGTTCCTGCCCGATGGCCTGGAGCGTCGTCGCGTAGTGGCCAGGAAAGGCGAGGTGGGCGCCGGGCGTCGCGTTCAGCACTGCGGCGGCGTCGGCTCGGTAGCCCAGATCGGCCTTCACGCCCTCATCCGCTACCCACCACGCCACCGCCAGCGTGTCGCTGAGCCGTTGCAGGGGCACCCGGACGGCGCCACCGGGCCCCGCCTCGGCCTCCGAGAGGATTTCGATGGAATCTGCTTCCGACCACGGCTGTCGCGGGTCGGGATTCTCTCCTGAGACCAGCCACGTTGGGGTTGCCGTGGCCTCGACGGTGTCCCAGACCCCCGTCCACGCTCGACTGGTCGGCAGGGCTACCCCGGCACCTAGCACTTCCGCCGTGCCCGTCGCCCGACGATCGGGCCCCGCCGCCGCCTGGAGCTGCCCGAGGGCCAGGGCCAGACCCAGAGGGGCGGCCTCCCGTCCGTCCGCCAACTGCTGCCGCGCGGTCGCCGCGGCCTGCTCTGTCTGCACTGTCACCATCAGCGATAACGTCAGCAGCGTGACGAAAGCCAACGCCGCCAGGGCGACGATCAGCGCGAAAGCCGTCCGGCGCGTGGCCCTCTTCGGGGCACCGTCGCGCCTTGCGTTGACCTCGCTTCGCCACACCGTCACCAGCCTACCCCTAGCCAGTGCCGTGCCTAGCAGATTTTCGTAACAATCCTGCAACAACGTCGCTTGGGGAAAGTTTTCTCCTCCAGGGGGCGTGCTACCGGCCTGACGCACCCCAGCTGAGTTCTCGGGCGGAAATCTGCTCGATCGGCCCTAGCGGTTCTGCGGACCTAGGCCAGCACGAGACCGTCCACGATCGGCGGCTTCTCGGACAGGGCAGCCCAACGCTGCAGGAATACTTCCTTGCTGTCGGCGAACAACGGGCTGATTTCGATCGTTAGCGGCGTGGAAGCCCCCTCCGCCGCCACGGG
>DAIQNO010000144.1:4534-6374 GCA_036788355.1 Opitutales bacterium
CCGCCGCCCGCAGCCAACGCGCTGCTTCGCGCAACTGATCCGCCCGAGAGGAGACGACCGAATCGACGCCTTCCGCGTTCTTCACCGGCGAAAAGTCGTCCTCGCGGGCCGTTTCGATGATGATCGGGTTCCGCGCGAAGGGCAGGGCGTCGAAGACGAAAAGCTCAAACTTTACGCCGTTAGGGGCCTCCGGCTTGACCGTCTGGCCGCTCACCGGGTCGTAAACGGGCACCTTTTTGTCCGCCCGGTGGAAAGGCATCGCCACCCCGGAGGCCGGGTCGCCCAGACGCTCCACAAAGTGGCGATCCAGCAGGTGGATGGCGATCGAACCCGCCTTAAACTTCAACTCACCGGCGTCGTCGCGCTGCTCCGCCAGAACCTCCGGCAGGTCGCTATACTCGATCACGCAAGCTCGGTCGTTCATCACCGCAAAGTTGCCCACCTTCTCTTTCGGGTAGGCTTTCGGCAGCATCTTGGAGGACATTTCGCTGCCACTGGTGACGTGGAAGCCGATGAAGGCCGGGTCGATCACCTTGACCAGCGGGTTATCGACCTGGAAATAGCTGATCACATCGATGCCCCGTTCCGCCATCATCTGGCAGGCTCCCGACCGCACCAGAGCCCGCAGACTGCCGCCGTGACCATCGGGACTCATCGCCAGCCGCCCGCGACCCTCCAGCAAAATTTTCCCGTCCGGGGCAATCGCCGGCATCAACCCCTGGCGAAAGAACACCACGTCGGCCTCTGGAAGGCCGAAAAAACCGTGCTCCGCAAAAAAGGCCTCGGTCGCCTCGTGGTTGAGCGTGCTGGTCATAATAAACCACGGAATCGACGCACCGAACCGTCGCCGCGCCGCGAGGATTTTCTCGGCGAAAACCTGAAACAACGTCGCCCGGCGCACTGGCGTCACCGGAAATGTGCCCTTGGGCCCGTCGAAGCCCAGGCGCGTCCCTTGGCCGCCCGCCACCACGAAAGCGGCCACGCGGCCCGCGCGGAGGGCCTTTTCCCCGACCGCCTTCATTTCGGCCCACTGGGCGGCATCCCCGCCGTGCGCTGGCAGCGGCACGTAAGGCGCCGGGCGGGCTTGGCGGTAGTCTGCCGGCGCTTCACCGCCCCCGGCGACCAAAGTTGCGTGCAGGTGCGCGATTTCGGCCAGGTCGATCTGGGCCGCTTCAGCCAGCAGGCTTTCCTGCTCCGGTGGCGAAAGCTCCGCAAAGTGGTCAAAAATGTGCCCCTGGCGTGCTTCGGTAAAGCGTCCTCGGAGGTTGGCGATGGCGGAGGTTTCCATGCCCCGGAATCGTTACGCGCCGCTCCCGGATGGGCAACTCGAAAAACTGCCGCCGTCCGTTGTCCGGGGGCTCGCGCCTCTCCGATCGGCCGGGCAGGTGGCCCATTTTGGGAAGTTTCGGCGGCTTAGCCTGCCCAGGCGGACGGCCACCCGACCTCGGCTGTGGTTACCCGCTCCGCGAAGCTGTCGCCCCGCTAATCGCGGATGCGTCCACGGCCTGACTTGACCTCGCTGCGGATTTTCTTTCCCTCCAGGCGCTCGCGGGCGGCGGAACGCGGGGGCCGCGTCTTCAGTCTGGGCGTAGGGGGCGTCGCGGCGGCGATCAGCCTCGCCCGAAGGCGCTCCAAGGCCTCCTCGCGGTTGGCCCCTTGCGTGCGGTGGCTTTCCGACTTGATCACCAGCACCCCCTCCTGCGACCACTGCAGCCCCCCCTGCGCCAGCAGCCGACGGCGCACTGGCTCGGTCAGAGAGGGCGACTGCTGGGCATCGAAAAACAACTGCACCGCTGTCGCGACCTTGTTGACGTTCTGGCCACCTGGTCCGCTGGCCCGG
>DAIQNO010000145.1:0-6364 GCA_036788355.1 Opitutales bacterium
GGATGACTCGGAGCGGCCTCCAGCAGTATAAACGCCGCCACGCACTGGGCCTGCTCCGCTGTCACCTCCGAATCAGCCCGCAAGCAGTCATAAACCAACCGCGCCACCTCGAACCGGCCAACCGCCAAATCCAACAGCCCAAAGACCCCACCCAACTCGTCCGAAGGATGGCGGCCCGCCAAACTCCGCAACTGCTGCCGCAACTTCAACAACAACAACCCCCAACCATCGCTGGGCAGCCGATACTCTAGCAACAGTCGGCGCTCAAACGCCATCATCACCCGAAACTGCAGCGCGGCCAGACCATCCCGAGCACTCTGCGAAGCAACCTCTCCCAAAAAACCCTGCAACGCCCGACGCAACTCCGGCACGGCCAACGGCAACCCATCAACCCCCAGCGGGCACGCCCGCTCCATCTCCACCGCCACCTGTGACGCCAGGGAACCGGCCTGAACCGACATCCCCCGCACCAATACCTGCGCCTGGTGCAATGTCCCCGCCGAAGTCAACCAGGCCAGACCCCGCACCGCCGCCGCATCGGGCAAACCAGCCGACAAAGCGTCCGACAGCGGCAGCAAAATCTGGCTCCAAAACTCGGCCGGTGGCAACTGACCGACATCCGACGACTCCAAAATCCCCGGCAGACCAAAGTCCTCATCAACCGCTGCCCGACGCGCCGACTCCATCCACGCCCGAACAAAACGCTTACCCAGTGGCGACGGCATTAAACCCTCGATCCCGGCACGCTCCCACTCCTCGGCCCACTGCGGCAGCTTTAGCTTCAGAAACGGTAATGGTGATGTAGAATGCTGAAACAACACGGCAGGTAAAAAAAGAATAGTGATCTATCGCAAAATCTGACCCCACAAAATCACGTCAATGGGCCGCCACCGAAGCAACCGCCGCCTCCGACCCAGTTCCCGGCCCCACCTGATGAACCGCCACCGGCCAAAAAAAAGCACGACACTGCCGCCAAAAGGAGCGCCAAGGGTTCCCCGTCAGCCCATCAAAAACGGCGACATTCAAAGCGAAAGCCAAGTTGGCCTCCGCAATAATCTCCCCCAGCTTCGACTCCGGCAACTCCGCAAAGCGATCCAGGCGCTCCCGGTAGGCCATCTTGAACGCGCCCGCATCGGCGATATCCGGGAACCGATAAAAAGCCAAGCCCTCCTCCCGCAAGCCCAGGGAATTGGCCGCAATGCGGCCCAAAATCCGCCCGCCCGAAAGGTCACCAAGATACCGCGTGTAGAGATGCGCGGCCAGCAGCACCGGCTCCCTTTCCCCCACCGCCGTAATCCGGCCAGCGTAAGCCTGGCCCGCCGCACTCGGCGCCACTCGATCCCTCCAAAGCAGCCCGGCGAAACAATTCCGGAAACACCAGGCAGCCAACCTGTGGATGGTTCAACAAGCGCCCCTGAGCCGTCTCCAAAGCGGCATAAACCTCCACCCAATCCCGCAGCATCCGCACGTAGTTTGGCACCGTCAGCACCCCGCGAAGGAAACCCTGCACAAACTGCGAACGCTCCGCCCGCTGATGCGCCTGCCGCGTCCCTTCCCGCAAGCGACGACTAAACGGCACCCCCAACTCAAGTCCCCTCGGCGATCTCCCACCCCGGTCGGGCGAAATCGTCTCAAAACGAGAAGCAGGCACTGGGTTGAGTGAGGGGTTCATCGTACTTGCAATTAAAGGTCAGTCATTCTCGTTGTAGGCCAAGTTAATCACTTCCCCACCACTCTTGAGCGTCCCCAAGGTATCGAAGCATCACCCACAAAACTTAAGGCCCCGAGACGCGGAAAGCAAAAAAAGCACCCACCAAACCCAGAACTGATTGAGCCTACTCACCCGCACCAAACCTCCAGAATCAAAGAAGCACCCCCTCACCAATGACAATGATAAAACAGTGCAATACCCCAGGAAGTCACCAGATTTCAGAAAATACCCTATAATTTAATGAGAAATCATTTTACTCTGATCGCACGAAGAACATTACTATAACCGACAAGGTCTTTCTGTGGTCACAGCAACACGGACACCTAGGCCTTAAAGCGGCGGTGCAAGTGCAGAAAAACCCTTAAAAGCCGAAAATCTTCGGGTAAGAACCTCCCCCAATCCGCCTCGAGAGCGTCAGCCCCGGCCAGCCACTGCTTACCCAGCAGCTTCCGGTGCTTCTCGGAGGACATCGCGGTAAAATAGGGGCAATCCTCGCAGTGGGAACCACTCAACCGATCCGCGCAAAACGCCGCATCCTGCCGCGGGCAACCTTCCACCCCAGTCTCCAGGTAGCTCTGCCGACAGGCTCGAAACTCAGGCATCAGGAGCGTCAGGAAAAGTTGATAGGCCAACGTCGATAGAGCTTCGCGCTCCGCGTGCCACGGCAATTCCTGCCACAGGCTTGCATTAAGACGCTCCATCCGCTCATCATCCACCAAGCCTGGTGTCCCGACTTCGCGACTCGGCAGAGCCTCTGGAAAACCTACGACTGCGGCCAACTCCCAGATACGCGTCAAGAAGGCCTCCAAAAAAGCATCGTTGGGAACCGACCTCCCCATCTGACCCATCACCCGCCGCACCAGAGGGGCCGACAACGAGGCGAAGGCCTCGATTTCACCCCCAGGGAACGCCTCTCGAAACGCCTGATAACCCTCTTGGTCGAGTTGTGGGCTGACAATTATTCCCATCAATCGAGAATACGCCATCCCACCCATTTCCACAATACCCGGTAGCCTGTAATTGTCCCCGGCACATTCCTGACCCCGGCCCACCTCCCGACAGTCGGGCACAACCGCCCCTGGATGGGTTGATCCCGATCTGCACCCATTACCCGACCGACCAAGACATTTTTACAACGTGCCAGACCACCACACCCTTCAGGAATACCCTTTCGCCGCAGCCCGCGCGGCGGAAAACATGGCGCTCGACGAGGGTCTGCTGCGCCGCGCGGGAGCCACGGGCCATGCCGCTTGGCGGGCCTACGGATGGGCGGAGCCTGCAGCCACCTTTGGCTACACCCAATCGTGGGCCACGGTATCCGCGCTGGCCGCACCTTGGGGCGTGCGACTGATCCGCCGGGCCTCCGCCGGTGGCCTCGTTGACCACCGCAGCGACCTGACCTACGCCCTGGCCCTTCCCCGCTCCTGGCCCCTCGCCCAAGAGTCACCGATTGCCATCTACCGAGCGGTGCATCAAGCTCTTGCGAGTGCTCTGGCCACCATCGGGAGCGAGACCGAGCTCAGCGGCCCCGCCACCGGAGACCGCCAGCAGTGCTTTGTCGCCCCAGTCTGCCACGACCTAGTGGACGCCGCCTCGGGTCGCAAAATCGCCGGCGCGGCCCTGCGGCGCTCCTCAGCAGGGCTCTTACTGCAAGGAAGCATCCAGCTTGGCCCGCCTGGGAACCCGCATCCAGGCGCTGACCCGCATCACCCGACCCCCACCGCCCAACCGACCGATCAGGCCAGCGGCGACTCAGTCCAGACCTCCCCGTCACCCTGGCCGAAAGCCCTTCAAAGCGCCCTCTCGCAGGAACTTTGCCGCTGGCTGAAAGCCGACCTCCATTTCGCAGACCCGCTTGATCTCACCAGCCCCGACGTAGTTGAGGACCTTGCCCGTTACCAATCCGCGTCCTGGAACGAAAAACGCTGAAGGGCACCCAGCTTCGATTTTGCTCCGCCTTTTCGTCCACTTCCCGATTATCTTTGGGGCGGCGGGAATAAATCAACAACTTCCAATCCCTACCCTGCCAACGACTCTAGTGAGCAAACTGAATTGCGATCCACTAAAATCCTGCCCTATGGTCGTTCTATGAGGATTCTATCAGACACCTGTTTCCTGGCGTTGCGGCACCTGACCAGCACCCCCGTCGCCAAAATCGTTCCCCCGCCAGGAATTCCACCGAGCACCGCGTTCCAGCCAAGGGCCAGGCGTCACTTTTGGCAGCTCTGGGCCATGCTCATTGCGGTCGGTGCCATCGCGGGTTGCGCTCATTACCGACCGGGTGACGGTGCTGAGCTGCCGTTTTCTTCGCTCTACATTGCCCCGGTGGTGGACCGCTCACTGGTGCCGAGGGCCGCAACCTTGCTGAGTGCCGACCTGCGGGACGCGATCCTCCGACGGGCCAGCAACCCGGCCTTGGCTCCCGATGCCGCATCCAGCGATGCGACGCTGGCAGTGACTTTGCTCGACCTACGGCGCGGCATTGCCGCAACTTCACCATCGGACACCGCACTGGGCACCGCTTTCCAGGTCTCCCTCCACGCAGAGATCACCCTGCTCAAAGCGGATGGCACCGCTTTGATAAGTCGGCGTGCCGTGGAATCATCGACCATGGTCTTCGCACTCGGCGATTACGCGCAGGGCGAGCAACAGGCCATCCCGGCGTTGGCGGAAGCCCTCGCCGTGAGGATCGTGAACGAAATCACGCAGGGATGGTAGCCGAAGCAACCGGGCCTCTTCCGAAAAGACGCGGCAATCTTAGGCCCAGAATCAAAAATACGCCCGAAATGAGTTTTTATATCTAGACGCACCCGGAGATTTTCGAGAATGCCCGTTACCTCCCTTCAGTCCCCGCCACCGCAGCAGCTCTATTTTCCGGGGATGGAGCCGCCCTCGCCAGCTCGCCTGCGTTGGCAACAGCTCGCTCAACAGCTCTCGATGCTGCTGCTGGCGGCCGGGGCGGTCGGACTGTTGCAGCTCAGTCTCTGGGGTGTCTCGCCCCCACCACCGGCAGGAGCCGCAGAAGCCGAGGCCACTTTGGCTCCCGGAGAGATTTCGGTCAGAATGCTGCTTTCGATGCGCCCGGCACCGGTCATCGTCGATGCCCGAGCCGCCAGCCAGTTTGCCCGCGGAACGATCCCCGGTGCCTTCTCTATCCCGCCGGATGGCTTTGACAGCGGCCTCGATGCGCTTTTCGGCCTGCTACCTGAGGATCTGGGCAACCTAACCGGAAAAGCTGGCGAGGAGGGGGCTGCTCTCGACCGCGACTTTGCAACACCCGCCAAGTCAGCGGAGCAGCCGGAAGGTAGCGGCGGCACAGAGGCGATAGTCACCAAGAAGACGTTTCGCGGAGCCCCGGAATGGGTTCCCGAGGGAAACATCGTGGTTTTTTGCGACGGCGCGGCCTGCGAAGCCAGCGCGGAAGTGGCAGCGAGGCTCCGCGAGGCCCTGCCGGGCACTGAGGTCTTCGTGCTGAAAGGAGGTTGGGACGCATGGACGATCGCACCCTAGATGCCACCGTACTTCGGCCTGCAACCAAGGGGGAAAGCCGCGTGCCGCCCCCTCAGGGGCAAGTTCTGTCCATTGGAAACGGCCTCGGGAACTTGCTGCGTAACCCACGCATCGCCGACGGGCTGACCATGCTGGCCAGAGTCCTGCTCGCGGTGCTCTTTGCCTACGCGGGCCTGATAAAGCTCTTCAACCCGGTGGGTTTCCTCGAAGACATCGCCCAATATCGACTCATTGGGCGTGAGGTCGCCTGGTTGATCGCGTGTTTTTTGCCGCCGCTGGAGGTGCTCTGCGCCGTTGGCCTTCTGTCGAAGCGGTGGAGCGCGGCCAGTGCCGCGATGATCGCGCTGCTGATGTCGGCTTTTACCGTCGCACTGCTCAGTGCGTGGCTGCGCGGCCTAGATATCTCCTGCGGTTGTTTTGGAAAGAGCGATGGCACCGACAGCTACCCGCTGCTGCTACTGCGCGACCTCCTGCTGTTGGCCGCCGCGCTCTGGGTTTTTTGGCGCCACTGGCCCGATCTCAACCCGCCGCCGGCTTCTCGTGAAAGTGCCCCTCCGGACGCCGACGCCTAGTCGACCGAGAAATCCAGCTCACTTTGCCGGTCGCCTCGGTCGTCCTGGCGCTGGCTCAGTCGCACCAGCTCCGCCAAACTAGCCGGGGGGTCCGGCAGGGTTTCGGCAATTACGAAAAGCAACACCGCACTGGCCAGGGCGTCGTATAAAGCGCAGTGCGGGCGTGATCGGTCGGCTGGGCAGTGCCGCGCCGCCAGCTCCGCCACCACCTCACCCAGACCTAGCCGCTCGATGAGGCCACTGAGCCGAAAGTCGGGCTGCTCGGGGAAAGCCACCTTCGCCAGGCGGCGCGTATCCAGAAACGGCCCCCAGTCAGCGATGCTCCCCGCCTCTACGAAGCACGGAACGACCGGTGGATAGGGCCAGGTGGCCCGCAGCAACCCCAGCTCGACCGGAGCGTGGTGGGCCACCAGCAGACCGCAACGACGAGCCGCCACCAGTCGCTCCCATTCCTCCGAAAACGGCGGAAAGCGTGAGGCCTCACCCTCGGAAATACCATGCAGGCGGACTTCCTCGGGCCGCAACGCCGCCACCGGGGCGCAGAGCCGCGTAAACGCCTCCGCAACCTGCC
>DAIQNO010000146.1:0-6342 GCA_036788355.1 Opitutales bacterium
GGCTGGATTTCATCTTTGGCCCCGTTGGGGCTGGGATTCAGCGGCGAACTTACCTCGCAGGACACTGGCTGTTTTTTTAAGTTGGGATAGCGGTTGCCACGGGGGGATTTTTTGGGAGACTGCTGCGACGCTGCGACGTTTTTGGCGTGGCTTAGACAATGCGTGACGTTCCTGATCATTTCCGGCTCCTCTACTCCCAGGAGGCGATCGCCCAGCGGGTGGCGGCGTTGGCGGCGGAACTTTATCCGTGGGTGAAGGCTTCGCGGGAGACTTCGGGGCAGCAGGTGCTGGCGGTGTGCGTGCTGCGGGGCGGGGTGTTCTTTTTTGCCGATCTGCTGAAGGCCATTCCGGAGACGGTGGAGCCGTCATTTTGTCGGTGTGCCAGCTATGACTCGGCGATCAACCAGGCGACGGCGGATTTTCGGATGCTCGTTGAGCCAGGCGAGGTTCGCGGGCGTAACGTGCTCTTGATCGATGATATCTGCGACAGCGGGCGGACGCTGGCGCGTCTCCAGGCCTACGCGGTGGGCCGGGGGGCGGTCTCAGTGAAGACGGCGGTGCTGATTCACCGGCAGTGGGAGGAAAGCGTTTTTACGCCGGACCACCTCGGCTTTGAATACGCGGGAAAGGAGTGGCTGGTGGGCTACGGCATGGAGGACCGCAACCACCGGGCCAATTACCCGGATGTTTATGTTCTCGCCCAGCCGCAGATGGATCTCCGGAGCTGAGCGGCTAGTGTGCCTGCGAGCTAAGTTCGCTGCTGAATCCCAGCCCCAACGGGGCGCAAGGTTTTAGCCCAGGGTGCAGTGAAGCGGAACCCTGGGTTCATCGGCGTTCAAAGCTTACAGCCCTGAAAGGGCGGCAGAACGATCGGCGCGGGTGGACCTTCTCGAATCGCATAAAATTGCGGGCTGGGTGCGCCCTCGGGGTGTCGTCCTTTCAGGACTTTGACGATCTAGCCAATCTTTTTCCCAGGGTTGCGCTCCTGCGTCGCTCCACCCTGGGCTATATCCTTTCGCCCCTTTGGGGCTGGTTGGCCTGGCAAATTAGGCGACGAACTTAGCTCGCAGGACACTAGTGTGCCTGGGGCTGGTGGGAGTCCGCGATGGCTTCGGCGGCTTCGACGATGAGCAGTGGCCAGTCGGCAGCCAGCGGATCGACCTCGATCAGCCGCAGCGGGCGGGCGGAGGCGGCGGCGATGGTTTCGGCAATGGCGCGGCTGGCGCGGGGTTGCACGAGCAGCGCATGAACATCGGCAGCGTCCATCGTGGCAAGGAGGCGGCGAAGCTGACGGGGCGGCGGGATGCGGCCGTTGACCTCGATGGCGACCTGGCGAAGTGCGAAACGCTGACCGAGGGCGCCAAAGGCCGGGTGTTGCACGTAAAAGGCGCGACCACGCAGCGGCTCCAGGAGGGTTGTGGCGATGGATACCGCCGCCTCGGCCTCGGGCAGCCAGTCGAGCTGGGCCGCGGGTCCGTAGTGTCGCTGGAGTTCGGCGGCGACGAGTTGGTGGAAATCCAGGCTCAGCCAGACGTGGGGGTCGGTGTCCCCTGGCGGGTGGGATTGTTTCTGGCCGCGATGATCTTGGTCGTCGTGCCGGTGGGCGGTCGCAGAAGTCCCCCCAGAGCCGTTTTGGAGGGCGAGAAAGTCGAGAAAGAGCGGTGCGGTGGCCGCGGGTAGAATCCGGTGCAGAATCCGCTCAAAAGGCATCCCAACGCCCAGCCAGAGGTCGGCCTCGGTGATCTGCCGCACCTGGGAGGGGCTAGGTGCAAAGGTGTGGGGATCACCACCCGCCGGCAGCACGACCGTCACGGTGGCCTCGGGAAAGGCCCGCTCGGCGAACCAGGCCAGAGGCGGGATGCTGACGGCGATCCGCCGTGGGGCTACGCGAGGCTCCGGAACCGTGGCAGGGTCGGGGGCGGTGGTTGCGCTGGAAGTTGTGGATACGCCGACGGTCGTGGTGGCGACTGGTGGAGTTGCCTCCGGACTGGCGGCATTCTGAGCCGGGGCGGACGGCAGGGGAAGGAAGCTCGCCGCAAGGGCGGCGAGCCAAAGCCGGCTTAGGCACCATCTCGCCGACGATAAACGGGGTTTTTGGCGCGAGGCAGCCAGGGCGCGCGGGGAATGATCGGCGGTGGGGGAAAGCGGGTGCGATTTAACGCAAGTTGGTTGCATCAAGGGAGTTTTCTCCGGCCCGCCACTTTAGCAAGCGCGATCTTTGGGATTGCGGGTGATCTAGGGATTTCGGGCGAGACGCCCCTGGGATTATTGGGCGGTCGCGGCGTCTCTCCGGGCAATTTCGGACGGCGACGCGACCCTCCGCTGGGGGAGTTGGGCGACGGAGCTAAGTTGGCAGGACGACGTCACTGGCGCGGGCAAAGTGGGTGGCCGAGTGGGCGATCAAGGGGGGGCGTTCTTGCGTCCAGCGCCCGCCGTGGGTCAGTCCAGGGCGCAAGGTCAGGGGATCTCCGGGGAGCGGGCGGCTGAGGTCGGGCGGGCCTCCCTGAAGGGAGAAGAGCCGCTGGCCGCGCTGATTGGCCGAGGGCAGGGCCCGCAGGAGGGCCTGGGTGTAGGGGTGGCGCGGCTGGGCGAAGACTTCGGCGGTGGTGCCCGTTTCCATGACTTGGCCCGCATACATCACCAGCAGGCGGTCGCAACGCTCGGCCACTACCGATAAATCATGGGTAATCAGCACCACGCCGAGGCCCTGGGACGCCCGGCGGGCCTCGATCAAGTCCAGGATCTGGGCCTGCACGGTGACATCCAGGGCCGTGGTCGGCTCATCGGCGACCAGTAAGCTGGGCTGCAGCATCAGGGCCATGGCGATCATCACGCGCTGCCGCTGCCCGCCAGAGAGCTCGTGCGGGTAGCAGCGCATCCGCGCACTGGGGGTGGGCACGCCGACCCCTGCGAGAGCGTCGGTGGCGGCCTCCCAGGCCGCCTTGCGGGGCACCTTCGCGTGCGTCTGAAGGGGCTCGATCAGTTGCTCGCCGATGGTCAGATAGGGGTTCAGCGAGGTCATCGGATCCTGAAAAATCAGGCCGATCTGGGCACCCCGCACCTGCCGCAACTGGGACTCCGAAGCCCGCAGTAGGTCGATCTGACCCGCCTCCGGGAAACTGTTGGCGGGACGGGCCAGGCTTTGAGTTCCGCCCGAGTCTCTAGGGTTGCGCCCCGACGAGCGCCCCGTCATCGGGGCTTTTTTCGAGAGGGTAAATCGTGCCGTTCCGCGCTCGATCTTGCCAGGAGGGCTGGGAATCAGCCCCAACAGCGCGAAGGCGGTCACGGACTTGCCGCAGCCGCTTTCCCCGACCACCCCGAGAATCTCCCCTGGGTGAACTTGAAAACTGACCCCATCGACGGCCCGCAGCGCGCCTTGGCGGGTGTGAAAGGTCACCGCAAGGTCCTCAACGGTTAGCAGTGGTTGCATGGCGGGAGCGTGCCACCCTGCTGGCCCTCTCGCCAAGCTGAAATTACAGGTGCTCTGAAGAAAAGTGATTGCGCGTTCACTTTTAAGCATGACAATGTGTCCAGTATAGTTTTGGATGATGCTCATGCAACGCTACCCCTTTCGACTTTTGACTGCCCCAACGCCCCGATTCGCGATAACCCAGGCCCATGACGGCCAGGTGAGCTGCCTCGTCTGTTGCCTGCCGGTTCGTCGGAAGCTGACTCCCCGCCGGTGGCCGAGGGTTGCTTCGGCCCGCGAGGTTTCACCACCGTCCCCCGGCGGCTCGCAGAGCTTCGGAAACCTGCCCACGTCAGTAGATTGGCTGGGTCAGCCGGGTTGGGTTGCGGTAAGTGATCGCGGAGGCGTCCGAAAGGAGTTCCGTCGATGAAAAACCACTACTCGATAACGCGGTTAAACGCTGAACGACGGTGGCCCGGCGGAGGGCGACGACCCTCCAACTTGGCGGGTTTCTGGGGTTGCCTTCCGCACCTGAATTCTGTTAATCATCGAAACATGACTTTAGTTCCTGCCTCCTTCTGCTCCGGAAGCTTTTCAATGCTGACCCCAACCGCAGCCAACTGGCGTCAACACGGCCAGCGACCACTCCAGTGTCTAGGGCGTTGTGCCACGATGCCGCTTTCATGCCTGCTGGTTGCGGGAATGGTGCTCACGGCTCAAGCGGCGGTGCCGATGGCCCCGGATGAGGCCCAACGGGAGTCCTTTAAGGTGGTGGCGGAACAGCTACACCTCGGGGGCGATTCCTACAGCTACATCAACCTCGATGGGGTGATTCGGAACTTTGCCGAGGCCAACAACACCCTCATTCCGGATGCCGTATTGATGAGCGGCTCGGTGCCTCCGGGAGTGCCCTACATGATGCTGAAGTTGGTGCCATTGCTGGAGCCGTTGGGGGTCTTCGACTGGGTCGGCTACGGGCAATCCAGCTACCAAGTGTCGCCGCAAGCTTTCCGCAACCGGTTTTTCCTGGCCACCCGCGGCGAGCCGACGGGCTTACTCGAAATCCTCGGTGGTCCTCCGGAGGCTTTTGGCGCGCTCGACTTGATCCCGGCGACGGCAGACCTGGCGATCGCTCAGATGACGGACTTGGCGGGGCTCGTGACGCTGGCGCGGGCACTGGTGAGCGGCGTCATCGGGGAGGGGATGCTGCCGATGATCGACGGGGCGCTCGCCCAGCCGGTGGAAGCTGCTTCCGGGTTGGACTTTTCCTGGGCAGAGCTGCTCGATGGCCCGCCGATCCGCAGTTCGGCTGCATTTATCACCGGAAATCTGGCCGGTGAGTTGGCGGGCGTGGATTTACGCGATGGCGACGACTTTGGCCAGACCGTGATGGCGGCGATAGATGTCATGGTTTTCCTGGAAGTCGATAGTCGGCGGCTGGCCCTCCTGAGAGCTATCTTTGAACGGGATTTCAGACTGGAGGAGGTTAAGTTTAGCCCGGTGGGCGGCGGTTGGGAGCGGCTCGACCTGCCTAGCAACCCCGAAACCCCCTTCAAGGCGTCGATTCTGTTGCACGAGGCACGAGGAGTCGCTGCTTTTGGCCTCCAGGGAGATGCGCTTGAAGCCCACCTCAAGTCCCCCAAGCCGCTGAAAGCCGACACGACGTTTCGGGCGGCGGTGGCCGACCTTCCGGCGGCGGGATCGGGCCTGACTTACTTGTCTCCTCGGCTTCTGGAAACGATCCAGGTGCTGAAGCGGCGGGTGATTGCCGCTGAGCCGAGGAGTGCTTTCGCCTTCACCCTTTACGAGTCGTTCTTGCCCATTCTTGGAGCCGAGAGTGTGGGTCGCGGCTACGCTTCCGTGACTACCAGTCTGGCCAACGGGTTGTTGGTCGATCAACTTTGGCCCTCCCCATCGCTGGGGGGCGAACTGGCCGGAACGGGGGTTTACGTCATGGGCTTAACCGCCGCGATGGCCATCCCGGCCTTCCAGAAAGTCCGTCAGGAGTCCCGTAGCAGTGCTATTTTAAGACAGCTCCGCATCGTAGCTTCTGCGAGCCAACAGTATATGCTGGAGACGGGTGCCAGTGAGGTCACCTACTCCCAGCTCGTAGGGGAGTATATCGAGCCGCTGGCGTCCGTGGCGGGAGAAAGTTACGAGGGTCTGGTGGTGCGGGAAGATTCCACGCAGCTTTCGGTCACCACCGCCAGTGGTGAGGTCATCACCTATCACTGGTAAAGACTTTGACGACCGTGGACGCCCTATACCAACGCTTGAAAGATGCCAAGCTGCGCCTCACCGAGCAGCGCAAGGCCCTGCTGACGGCACTTTCGGAGGCAGGGCGCCCACTCTCGGCGGACGAGTTGCTGGCAGTGGGATCGACCAAGGACTTCGACCTGGTGACGGTTTATCGTAACATGGCGGCCTTTGCGGAGGCGGGGTTGGTGCAGACGCTGGTTTTGGAGAGCGGCAAGCAACTCTTCGAGTTGCGTGAGCCGCACGATCACCACCACCACATTCTCTGCCGCCGCTGCCACCAAGTCGTGCGGCTCGACCTGTGTTTCGGCCAGGAGCTGGAGAAATTGGCCCGGCAGCACGGTTTTAGCGACCTGACCCACACCATCGAGGTCTTCGGCGTCTGCGCCACCTGCCAGACCACAGCAGCCGCCTAGCCCAACTTCAGCGACAACCCCCGCGCCCTTCCATTTCTTTGACAAAAACTGGCCTCTTGCGCCAAGCGAAATCACTTAGCACGGGGTAGCTTGCCTGTAGGATAGTGAATTCAAGAAGGTTCCTGACCACGTTTTTCCTTTAATTCTGGCTAGCCAGAGGATAAACTCCACCCACTGTTGTTTAAAGTCCCCTTTCCACCGATGCCGAAGCGATTCCATGGAGACGCCTGAAGACTTGTTTGGCCTGGTTCTGGCCGGGGG
>DAIQNO010000147.1:0-6321 GCA_036788355.1 Opitutales bacterium
TTTTTCCAACACGGCCCGTGGCGAGAAGAACAGAGAACCGTAATCTCAGGACTGCGGCACATCCTGCCAGCGTCGAGCCTTGACCCGGCAGAGCCACCGCCGCCACCAGCGCAGCAGGAAATCTACGCGGACTCTGATTTACTGGGAGCGTCAGAGACGACGCCACCTTCTACCCGCAGCGACAATGAGGCCGCCTTGCTCGAAGACTTTTCGCAATTCGTTGTCGGTGACATCGCTGATGGCATCCAGCAAGTTGCTCTCCAAAGCACCGTCGCCCCAGTCGCGGTTGAAGAATTGAAACAACTCTCCCTCCAGCTCTCCGCTGAGAGAGATTCTAGCCTCCGTAGCGAGAATCAGCTCGGTGGTGAAGTCGGGACGGCGGGCTCTGGTGCCGTCCCGGTGGTCACCAGCGGGCCGGTGGCATCGTTGAGACCAGTCCCGGCCCCCACGATGCAGCCACCGGCCTCCCCTGCACCGGAACGCCTCTCCAGAACCCTAAGCGAGCCGCCGACCGTCGCCGGAGTTCCCTCACCGGCTGCCGCCCCGCGCACCCGCGAGTCGATGGCCCTCCTGGAGTCACGGTTGGTCGCCAACGCCTTCTCGGCAGACGCCATCCAGACGGAGCAACTGCTCCCCGCGCCACCCATTGCTTCGCCGGTGCCCCAGTCTGCCGGTTTCAATCGCGATGCCTTCGACCGCATTGTTGAGCGCGACTTCACCCGATCGGGGGCCGAGCCCTTCTCGACCTTTTCGATCGATGTCGATACCGCCAGCTATACCGTGCTGCGCCGCCACCTGCAAAGCGGGCGGCTGCCCCCTCGCGACGCCATCCGCATCGAAGAACTGCTCAACTTCTTCACCTACGAGCTGCCGGTGCCAGCCCGCAGTGCTGAGCACCCCTTCAGCGTGACCACCGAGGTCACCCCGGCACCCTGGAACCCTGCCCACCTCCTCGCCAGAGTCGCCCTGCAAGGCTACCAGATCCCCTGGGAAGAACGCCCGGCCAGCAACCTGGTCTTCCTCGTCGATGTCTCAGGGTCGATGAACAGCCCCGACCGGCTGCCCCTGGCGGTCGAGTCGCTCGGCTACCTCGTGGATCGGCTCGATCGGCGCGACCGCGTGGCCATCGTGGTTTACGCCGGAGCCAGCGGCCTCGCCCTGCCCTCCACCACCGCCGACAACCGCGAAACCATCCATCATGCCCTCCAGCGGCTCAAGGCGGGCGGCTCGACCAACGGCGGCGCGGGCATCCAACTAGCCTACGCCACCGCCCGCCAACACTTCCTGCCGGAAGGTAACAACCGCGTGATCCTGGTCTCCGACGGCGACTTTAACGTCGGCATCAGCAACCGCGGCGAGCTGACCCGCCTCATCGAGCAGGAGGCCAAGAGTGGCATCTTCCTCAGCATCCTGGGCTTTGGTAGTGGCAACCTCCAAGACGCCACCATGGAGGAACTCTCCAATCGCGGCAACGGCAACTACCACTACATCGACAGTGCTGCCGAGGGGCGCCGCGTCTTTGGTCAAGCCCTCACCGGCACCCTGCTGACCATCGCCAAGGACGTAAAGATCCAGGTGGAGTTTAACCCCGCCCAGGTCGCCGCCTACCGACTGATCGGCTACGAAAACCGCGCCCTGGCCGCCGAGGACTTCAACGACGACCGCAAAGACGCAGGCGAAATTGGGGCCGGCCACAGCGTCACCGCACTCTACGAAATCATCCCCGCGGGTCGCCCAGTCCCGCGACCGACCATCGACGAGAGCCGCTATGCCCCCACCTCTGCCCTAGCCGAGACCGTGGACGCGGCGCAAGCAGCCCCCTCCGAGGCCAGCGCGGGCACGACGGACGTTGCGGCAACGACCCCAGAGTTGATGTTCGTAAAACTCCGCTACAAGCAACCCCAGGGCGATACTAGCACCCTGATGACCCAGCCAGTCCTCAGCCCCACCGCAGTCATCGCGGCAATCGCACAGGCAGGCAACAGCAACCTCGCCGCACTCCCGGAGGCTTCGCGAGACCACCGCTGGGCCAGTGCCGTCGCGGAAGTCGGCCTCCTCCTCCAGGGCTCTCGCTACGCGCCGCAGGCTAGCTGGGACGCCGCCTACAGCCGCGCTGCCAGCGCCCTCGGCACCGACCCCCACGGCCACCGGGCGGAGTTCCTGAACCTCATCCGACGCGCCCAGGCCCTCCAGCCCCCCCGCCCTCAGCCCGCCGACCAGCCGAGCCGCGACTGACGGGAGGCTCTGTCTGAGGCACCATCGCCACGCCCCTCAACCCCCGCGAGACGCCCGTTGGATCATCCCGACGGGCGTCGGCTGGCGGGCAGAGGCGAGAAATGCGATTTTAACCCACCCAATGAACCAATCACTACAGAGTCAGGAAATCGACTCGCCAAGCCGCTGCCTGTTTTCTAGCCGCCCGTTCGTTCCCGATGTCTTCCCCGTAAATTTCCTGGTCTCGGTTTCATCACAGACGACCTAAAATACCGCTCAAGGTAACCTTTCCACCGAACTGTAACCATGAAAATTGAGGAAGTTAAAAGCGAACTAAGACACTTCGACGCTCCGGAACTGCAGGAGCTTACGACCTTTATCTTGCACCTCAGAAGATCCCTCGACCCACACCGACAACAGGAAATTGCCAAGACGCTCGATTCCCCCAGTAATCAGTAGTTTTCCTTGGAAGAAGTTGATCAGTTATTGAAGGATGAATGACCTACAAAGTTTTTATTGAAGAGTCGGCTGTCGAAGTCCTTAGAAGTCTCGGTGGCAAAAAGAGGAAGTTCCTCCAAGACTTCGCTCCCACGCTATCCAGCGATCCCTTCTGTCAGGGAGATTTTCAGGAAGTTGACGCTACGGGACGAGTCACCTTCACACAGTTGCTGGAGGATTACGCCGTTAGCTACTATCCAGACCATGCCGAAAAGGAAGTTACAGTTTTTCAAGTCACCAAAGCCGACCGATGAAATCAAGCCGACCGTTTAATAAAGTTCTCCACGTCGGAACTTCCACTATTGACGGACTCGCCAGGCCTAGCGTTTCGTCTTTGCGATGAACTACCTCGATTCCCTCAAGGCGATGACCACGGTGGTGGCCGACACTGGCGACTTTGAGTCGATGCGGGCCTACGCACCGCAAGACGCGACCACCAACCCGACGCTGATTTTGAAGGCCGTGCAACAGCCAGCCTACCGCCCGCTCCTCGATCAGGCCGTGGCCGACGCCCAAGCGAAACAACTCAGCGGAGCCACCTTGGTACGGGAGGTAACCTTGGCCACTTTAGTCGCTTTCGGGCGTAAGATTCTCGAAATTGTGCCCGGGCGAGTCTCCACCGAGGTCGATGCACGGCTTTCCTTTGACGTAGCGGGCTCTGTCGCCATGGGGCGCGACATCATCGCCCGCTACGAGGCAGCAGGCATTCCCCGTGAGCGGATTCTGATCAAGCTCGCCACCACTTGGGAGGGCGTCCAAGCCGCCGCCATCCTCAAAAAAGAGGGCATCCGCTGCAACATGACCCTCCTCTTCGGCCTCGGCCAAGCGATCGCCTGCGCGCAAGTTGGTGCCCAGCTCATCTCCCCTTTCGTTGGGCGGATTCTCGACTGGTATAAAACCCACCGCCCCCAGGATGATTACACCGGCGCGAAGGACCCCGGCGTCCGCTCCGTCACCGAAATCTATCACTACTATAAAAAGTTTGGCCACGCCACCGAGGTCATGGGCGCCAGCTTCCGCAACACCAGTGAAATCGTCGAGCTGGCCGGGTGCGACCTGCTGACCATCTCCCCCAATCTCCTCAAGGAACTGGCCGAAACCCCCGGTGAACTCAACCGCAAGCTCGACCCTTCAGCCAGTGCCGGGATGGCCATGGATCCGATCGCGGTGGACGAGGCCACCTTCCGCTGGATGCTCAACCAAGACCCCATGGCCCACGATAAACTCGCCGACGGCATCCGGCGCTTCGCCGCTGACATCGACGAGCTTGAGGCAGTCATCCGCCACGCTTGCGGGCTCTAGGCCGGCCCCCTAATCGCTCTCTCGGCGGGGCGTCACCAGAGTAGTTGCCAATTCCAGACTTTCCGCCGCTGTCTCACCATCACGATGCAGTCGGCCAAGTCACTAAATCAATCGCCACCTCAGAACTCGCGACGCCTGCACTCGGGCAGGCCCGCCCCAGAGCGTCCCAACCCCGAGCGGAAGCGGTTTTTACGATTATTAACTGCTGTATCGTTGACGACCGCGCAATTTCGGGGGATGCTCTCAATTCTCCTTAAAACGTGAACGCCACCACTGAATCCCTACCCGCCTGGACGACTAAAGACGCCGAGAACTACTATGGCTTTTCCCGCTGGGGCCAAGGCCATTTCAGCGTAGACCCCAAAGGCCAGCTCCACGTCCACCCCAAGGCCGACGCCCGCTCGATCAGCCTGATGGATGTCATCTCCGAGACCCGCGAAATGGGTCTGCGGACGCCCCTCACCATCCGCGTGCAGGACATGCTCCAGCACCGCATTCAGGAAATCAACGAAGCCTTTATCGAGGCCATCGCACAAGAAAAATACGAGGGGCGCTACCGCGGCGTATTTCCGATTAAGGTCAACCAACTCCGCGAAGTCGTCGAAGAAATCATCGAAGCGGGCATTCCCTATGATTCTGGGCTCGAAGCCGGCAGCAAGCCGGAGTTGATGATCGCCCTCGCGATGATGGATCGCCCAGGCAGCCTGATTATCTGCAATGGCTACAAGGATGATGATTACATCCGCCTCGCCCTCCTCGGGAGACGCCTTGGCAAGGAAGTTATCCTGGTCATCGAGCAATACTCTGAGGTTGAGTCGATTCTTCGCATTTCACGTGAAATGGACATCCCGCCGCAGATCGGCTTGCGCCTGAAGCTGCGGGTCGAGGGAGAGGGGAAGTGGGCCACCTCCTCCGGCGAAAACGCCAAGTTTGGCCTCACCGCTGCCGAGGTAGCCGCCGCTGCCCGCCGCCTCAAGCGGGCCGGCATGGCGGATTGCCTCGAACTACTCCACTTTCACATCGGCTCGCAGGTGCCGAGCATCCTGCCGCTGAAAAAGGCCGTCGTCGAAGCCACCCGCTACTATTGCGAGCTCCGTCAGATGGGCTTTCCATTGCGCTACCTCGACGTCGGGGGCGGCTTGGGCATCGACTACGACGGCTCGCGAACCAGCTTTGAAAGCTCGATGAACTACTCCACCCGGGAGTATGCCCGAGACGTGGTCTTCAACATCCGCAGCGTCTGCGAAAGCACCCACACCCCGGTCCCCGACATCATCACCGAGTCCGGGCGAGCCATCGTCGCCAGCCACTCCATCCTCGTAGTCGAAGTTACCGACCGCATCTCCAAACTGGTTGGCGACGAAGCCCTGACCCGTCGCAAGCGGGACCACCAGATCCTCACTGATCTGCACTGGATCTACGAGCAATCGAGCACCTCCAGCCAACTAGAACGCTACCACGACGCCCTACAAAAAAAGGACGAAGCCGCCAGCCTCTTCACTCTTGGCTACCTGGATCTCGAAACTCGGGCTCGCGCCGAGACGCTCTTTTGGATGATCTGCCGGGACATCCGTAACAACGTTTCCTCGCGCGACGGCTACGTCCCGGAAGAGCTGGAGGATCTCAACAACAAGCTGGCCGAGCAATACGTCTGCAACTTTTCCATCTTCCAAAGTCTGGTTGACCACTGGGCCCTGGGGCAGCTCTTCCCAATCGCCCCACTCCATCGGCTCCATCAGGCACCGACCGTCGATGCCACGCTGGTGGACATCACCTGCGATAGTGATGGCAAAATCAACACCTTCATTGACCTCGAAGACGTCAAAAAGACCCTCCGATTGCACGACATCAAGCCCGGTGAGCCCTACTACCTCGGCATCTTTCTGGTTGGTGCCTACCAGGACATCATGGGCGACCTCCACAACCTCTTCGGGCGGGTCAACGAAGTCCACGTCTTCCTGGAGGAGGATGAAGAAGACGGCTTCTACATCGAGCAGACCATCGACGGCTACAACATCAACCAGGTCCTCCAATTTATCCAATACGAAGCTGCCGATCTGACTAAGGCCATGAAGGCCCAGATCGATCGCGAAACCCGCAGCGATCGCGTGAAGCCTCGCGAGGGCGTCAAGTTGCTGTCGTTGTATAACCAGCTCCTCGAAAATCGCACTTATCTGAACCCCAACCACGGAAAACCCGGCGCCACCCCCGCCAGCAAGACGGCGAAAACCGCTAAAGCGGCCCGGGCCGCGAGGAAATAGTTTTCAAAGAACCGGCACCACCTTCAACTGCCGTCAGCATCTTCAA
>DAIQNO010000148.1:0-6278 GCA_036788355.1 Opitutales bacterium
GTCGGGAGGGGCGGGCATTGAAGGTGCGGTTGCCGAGGGAGCCGGTGCCGCCGAAGTATTGGTTATGGTAGTCGCGCAGGAGGTGCCAGGTCGGGCCGCGGAAGCCGGTGTTGACACCTTCGATCGTGATGCCAGCCGCCTCCACGTCCTCCCATTCGCGGTAGATGGTTTTGACGGTGATGGTTTCTGGGTTGGGGTTGGCATAGACCATCTTAAAGCGGGCGTTGTCGAGTTCCTCGACCGAGGCAGGCCCGGAAAAGTCGCTGCGGGGGCGGCCAGCCTGGCTGAACTCGGAGTTGTTGAACTCCGCATCCGACAGTGAAAAGGCGTAGGAGAGGTCGCGCTTGAGGCCGCCGTCGCGGGCGTTGGTGTGGAGGCCGACGGAGTGGGTGGTGAAGTCGTGGAAGTATTGTTGTTCGATGGCGGCAAAGCTGCCCCCGAGCTGGCCGAGGTTGGTCAACCCGGCGAGAGAGGAGACCCGTTGCCGGTAGAGGGTTTCTTCTGATGAAGGCAAACCCGCGCTGAGGGTATTGAGCAATGAGACCCCAGCGTTGGCCGCGAGGAGGCGGTTGGTCTGACCAGCGGCGGGCGGCGACTTCAGCGGATCGGCGACGTTGGCCTTGAGGCTTTCGTCGGAGACCCACCAGGCGTAGCGGCCCTGGTCGAGTTCCACGGGCTGGGCCGCGACATAAGGGAAATGGGTTGCGAGGCTTTCGCCGGGCTTGAGGGCGGCACTGTTGGGGCCAACGAGCACAACGCGGTCACTGGTGACCAGTTGGTTGGTGCCAAGGCTCCAGGTGAAGTTAAAGGGGGTGACGACTGAGCCTCCAGCGGGGTCGATATTGGCACCGGAGGCCAGCCAGCCGAGGAGCTGGGACTGACCGCGGCGGTGGTCCACATCGTCGGTGGCAGGGTCGGCATCTTGTTCAGCTTGCCAGACGCCGAGCCAACGGCGGTTTTGCTGGCCGTCGGGGTTGAGCATCAGCAGGTCGGCGGTGGCAGTGGCGCGCTGGTCAGGCCCCGCCAGCTCCTGGAGCCGCCCGAGGGCCTCCTGAAGGCCGAGGAGGGCGTATTGCCGGGCACTTTCGTCGGCCCGGGTGGTGGTGGCGTTTTGCTGTTCGACCTTGACGACGGTGGTGAGGGAGAGCACCAGCAGAAAGATGAAGGCCATCAGCGAGAGCGCGATGACCAGGGCGAAACCCGGCTCGGTTTGGCGGGCAGTTGTGGTAGGGTTGGCGGCTGGGTTCATGGGGTGAGGGGCTGGGGTTTGATCGGTTAAAGGCGCGGCTAGATCGCTACTGGGGATCGGACTTTAGCGTTGCGGGGTGCTGGGGCGGGTGGTGCCTCGGGCCGTGGGGACGGACGCGGCGTTTTTCTGGGCCACTTCGAGGTCGCCGGCGGTTTCAATCAGGGTGTGGGTGGCGATATTGGTGTAGCGGACGCTATTATCGTGGAAAAAGACCAGATTGCGCCGTTCGGGGTAAAAGTCCCACTGGTTTTGGGCAATGTTATCCCAACGGGATTTGGCGTTGTTGTAGTAGAAGAGCTTGAACGGCAAAAAACGGGCTTGATCGCCGCTGATAGGGATAATTTTGTTTTCCAGGGGCCGGATGTCAAAGCGCTCACCATTAAAGAGGCCGCCGAGTTGGAGGGTGGTCATGTTGACGAATTGGTAGGAGCCCCAGGGGAAGTGCTCAGGAGAGTCGTCGAGGATGGCCATGGCCCGCGGGAGCGGTTCCTCCGGGCGGTAAACGAAGAGGAAGAGGGCGGTTTTGAGGGCAGGCGAAACGGACTGCGACAACACGGGCACGTAGAACTTAACTCCCTCAGCGTCAACTTGTTCACGAAAAACGGTGACGGGGTTGGGGCCGTTGTAGGCATAAAATTGCGGTGAGCGGCGGCTGCGGTTAATGCCCTCGATGGGGCGATAGTCGGTGCCAACGGGAACGAAGAGGGTCTCGCCGCCGCCGTTGCTGCCCCAGGAGAGGGCTCGGAACTGGAGGCTGATGGGCTCGGCATTGGGGTCGGCGGCAGCCGCCGGGCGAAAAATCAGGTTGGCACCACTGCCAACAGCTGAGGCGGCTGAGAGGGCCAAGGTCGGCAAGAGGCAGGAGAGGAAAAGGTTAAGTTGGGCAATCACGGCGATGGGGGGCGAATAGGAAAAAGAAATATAAAGGCAGGATTATGGCAAGCTTTTGGTTTTTCAACCGAAAATTTCGGAAAAAATGGGTTTCACAGGTGAAAAACGGGGGTTGTCGCCATCTCCGCTGCTCAATCGGGGTTGTAACTCGATGGTCCGGCTGATAAAGGAAGGATAGCACATTTTTGCGAAAACGGCACCGAGGGGTCATGCGATCTTGGGTCGGCCAGGGGTGGTTGCGAGGCGTCGCGGCCCGCCGAGCCTGCGAAATGGGGGTTGCGTCAAGTGCGTCAGGTCGCAGAAGGTTTCGGGGATGTCCGGGGTCGTTTCTTTTCAGAAGGCGAGCGTGCGGGCCATCGAGGTGATGGTGGGGAGTGAGCTTTGCACGGTGGCCGAGGATTTTGCACGGCTGGGGGGCGATACCGCGCAGCTCGAGCGGATCCGCAAGACGATCGGCTTGGCGGAGCGGCGGGTCGCGGCTCCCGGCGTGACGGCGCTAGACCTCGGCGAGGCGGCTGCGCGGCGGCTTGATGGCGGAGACCTGGCGGCGGTTGATGGGCTGATTTTTGTCACGCAGACGCCGGATCATTTTCAGCCCAACAATGCGGCCTTGTTGCACGGGCGGCTGGGCTTGCGCGAAGCCTGCGCGGTGATGGATGTTAACCAGGGGTGCTCCGGGTGGGTTTACGGGCTGTGGCTGGCCCACCTGATGGTGGAGGCGGGCGGCTGCATGCGGGTGCTGCTGGTCTGTGCCGACACCCTCAGCCGCTGCGTCCACCCGATGGATCGGTCAACGGTGTTGCTGTTTGGCGATGCGGCCAGTGCCACGCTGGTCGGACGGGCCGAGGGGCCTTGCCCGGCGCAGTTCTTGCTGCGGCATCGCGGCGCGGAGGCGTCGGCCATCTGCGTGCCCGCCGGGGCTTTTCGGCAGCCCCCGACGCCGGAAACGGCCCAGGAGACCACGGATGCCGATGGCAACACCCGCAGCCCGCAGAACCTTGCGATGGACGGCGCGGCGGTCTTTAACTTTACCCTGCGCGACGTGCCGCCGGTGTTGGGCGAAATCCTAGCCGAGACGGGCACGGCGCTCGATGAGGTGGCCTGGTTCGTGCTGCACCAAGCCAACCGTTACCTGCTGACGACGGTGGCCCGGCGGGCCAAGCTGCCGCTGGAGCGCGTGCCGATGGGCACGGTGGAGGCTTTCGGCAACGTGTCCAGCAGCTCGATCCCGCTGGCCCTGGCTTATGAAGTGGCCACCAAGCAGGCCTTTCCGAGCGATGGAACGATCCTGGCGGCGGGCTTTGGCGTTGGCCTCTCGACGGCTGCGGTGCTCCTCTCCACCCGCGACCTCGCGACCTGCCGCTGGTCGCTGCACGGCGGGTGAGTTGCGGAGAGGGTTGAGTTGCGCACAGCACGGTTCACTTTCAAAGTGGAAAAGTGCGTCTTTATCAATTTTTTTGACCGCATTTCCTTGGCCGAGCCGAGTGTTCTGAGAACTCGACCCGGTTGAAAAAGCTGGTCTTGGGAAGGGGCTTCGGGGCTTGATGCAGGCATGGACTACGTGCCCCCAAGCTACCCGTCAGAGCAGACGGTGGAAGTCGTCACCTACAACATCCGGTATGATAACCCTGAGGATGTGGCCCGCGGGAATGGCTGGGCCGAGCGGCGTCGGGAGCATTTTTTTTCTTGGTTGGGCGAGAAGTCGGCGGACATCTACGGCTTTCAGGAAGTGCTGCCGAGCCAGTTTGCCGAGCTGAAGGAGGCTCTACCGGAATACGATGCCTATGGGGTTCCGCGTGACGACGGAGCGACTAGGGGCGAGCTTTCCCCCATTTTCTGGCGGCGGGATCGTTTCGAGTTAGGCCAGGCGGTGACCCGCTGGCTTTCGGAGACGCCCAGCGAGCCGAGTCGCGGTTGGGACGCGGGCCTGCCGCGGATTGCGACCCAGGTGATGCTGCTGGAACGGGCTTCGGGTCGTCCGCTGGTGGTCTGGAACACCCATTTTGACAACTTGGGGTCGCAGGCTCGCCTGGAAAGCGCCCGTTTGATCGCGAAGTTCGCCGAAATCGCGGGTTTTGGTGTGACGGTTCAGCCGCCGATGGTGCTGCTGGGCGATCTCAACGCCGTTGAGCAATCGCCGCCGGTAGCGGCGTTGCTCGAGGCTGGTTGGCGTCTGGTAGATGCATCAGCGGGGGCGGAAATCAGGGGACCTCACGGCACGATTGAGCCGAAGTTCGAGTTCCACCAGAGCCCTCATCGGATTGACCACGTTTTATGGAAAGGTGCCCTAACACCGTTGGAACGGGATACGGAGGTTTTTGAGCGTGCCGGAAAGTTGCCTTCCGACCACCTGCCAGTGCGGGTGCGTTTTCAGTGGCCGCCAGCGGAAATGGATGGAGAGTAGGAAGTCAGGCAGATTAGTTCGGTGACGGTGGTGGCCGTGGCGGGCTGGTGGGTTAGGAGATTTTTGGGGTTTAGGCGGTTGCGTTGGGTGAGGTTTCCGCACAACATCTGTAGAGTGTCAGAATCTTTGAATCTTGCTTCCTCGTCATCTCTAGCCGCGATCCCTGGCGGGCGGTCAGCGGCCCCGTCTGTAATACCGGTTTCGGCGGGTGCGGTGCCTCCGGTTGGTCGGTCAACCTTGTCCCGGAGTTACGATCGGCAGTTCCGGGCTTCGGAGGCTTATCGGGCATCGCTGCCGGATATGCAGAACCTTGGGGCGGCGGGGATCAAGGGAGCGGCGGTGCCGATTTTGCAGGTCGGGATTCACAACTTCCGGCTGCCGTTGCGCTTTGCGGTGGCGGGTGGCGAGCCGCGGGAGCTGGCGACTTCGGTGACGGGCAGCGTGTCGCTGTCGGCGGCGCACAAGGGCATCAATATGAGCCGCATCATGCGGGCGTTTTACGCTTTTGAGCACGAGGTCTTCACGGTGGAGACGCTCGGGGCGGTGCTCGATGCTTATCGGGAGCAGCTATCGACCAGCCGGGCGCGGGTGCGGTTGACTTTTGACTATCCGATGCGCCAACCGAGTCTGCGGAGCACTTTGTCGGGCTGGCAGTATTACCGTTGTGCTTACGAGGCTTCTTTTGACGACATGCTGCAGCAGACTGGAACGCCTTTGCGCGGTGGGGAGGGGGACTTTCGGCGTCGGCTGTATTTTGACTTCGTTTACTCGTCGGCTTGTCCGTGCTCCAGTGAGCTTTCGGAGCACGCCAGGGCGGCGCGGGCGGTTTACGGGATTCCGCACAGCCAGCGCAGCAAGGCGAGGGTCTGCGTCGAGGTGGCGCCTGAAGCGGTGCTGACTTTGGAGGATCTCCACGCGCATTGCCTGGCGGCCTTGCAGACGGAGACGCAGGTGATGGTGAAGCGCGAGGATGAGCAGGCTTTCGCGGAGTTGAACGGTGCTTATGAGAAGTTTGTCGAGGATGCGGCGCGGTTGCTCTTCGCGGAATTGGATGGGGACGCTCGCATCGCAGATTTCCAGGTTGCTTGCGCCCACCTGGAGTCGCTGCACAGCCACGATGCGATCGCGGTGATTAATAAGGGCGTGCCGGGCGGTCTGAATGCAGACTTCGATCAGTTTAACGACCTAGTCTGCTAGGCGTCAGGTCAGTTTTGAGCCCTGGGCTTTTTTTACGTAAAATCAGGGGCTTTAGGGCAAGGTAACTGAGCAGGCCGCAGAGGGCAGTGAAGGCGTGAGCGGGCCAGGCAGGGCGGTCTTGGCCAGCGAAGTGGGGATCTCGGGAAACGGAGAAAGCGGCGAAGCCCTGGGTGTAGATGCTGCCTTGATCGTCGGTGAGTACGCCGCGGATGCGACCCCACTCGTCGATCCAGCCGCTCCAGCCGTGGTTGCCGGCGCGCAGGAGGGGCTTGCGGTTTTCGACGGCCCGCAGGACGCTGTGGGTGGCGTGTTGGTAGGCACCGCCGCCGGTGCCATACCAGGCGTCGTTGGTGATAACGACCAGCAGGTCGGCACCTTGGGAGGAGGCGTAGCCGACCGAGGGAAAGATGTCCTCGTAGCAGATCAGGGCTCCGACCTGGAGGGTTCTGGGGGCAGCCGCCTCGAAATGAAAGACCCAGCCGGCGGTCGAGGGGTCTTCCGTTCTGGAGGGATCCCCCGCTGCAGGGGGTGATCCCG
>DAIQNO010000149.1:0-1248 GCA_036788355.1 Opitutales bacterium
GGCGGGCAGAAGGTGCGGGCGACCTCGGGGCTTGGGTAGCTCTGCATCCCGAACTCGCTGGCGAAGCGGTGCTGGGTCGTCAGGTAATGCTCGACCGGCTGGCGGCTGTGCCAGACCTCCCAGTCATGGGCGTCGTGGCCGGGCACCCGATGCACGATGTTGGTGCCGTCCATCACGTCGTAGCCCGGCGAGCCGTGCAGGTAGGGCGTGGTGCCATCGACGGCAGTGAGGACTGCCGGGGCAATTTCCAGAAATAGCTTGAGGTAGCCGGCGCGGTGGGTGGCATCGTCGCGCAAGGTGGCGTAATTGAGCATCAGCAGCTCGTTGTTGCCGCACCAGAGGGCCAAGCAAGCCCGGTGGCGGAGGCGTCGAGCCTGTTGGGTAAACTCCGCCCGGCAAGACGCCAAAAACGCTTCATCGGCCGGGTATAGCTCGCAGGCAAACATCAAGTCTTGCCAGACGAGGAGGCCCAGCTCGTCGCATAGGTCGTAGAAAGACTCGTGCTCGTAAACCCCGCCGCCCCAGACGCGGACCATGTTAAAGTTGGCATCGGCCGCGGCCTGAAGGATCGGCTCGTAATCGGCCCGGGTGAGGCTGTGCGGGAAGCTGTGGGCGGGGATGGCGTTGGCCCCTTTGGCGAAGATCAGGCGCCCGTTGACCCGGAAGCCAAAGCGGTGCATCGGCGTGCCATCGACGCGCTTCCAGCCGCTGTCGTCGGGGTTGCAATCCAGCTCGATGGTGCGCAGGCCGATCCGCCGGGTCCAACGCTGGGGAAGGTGGCCACGCGCAGTTTCCGGCGGTGTGAGGTAGGCTTCCAGGGGGCTGGCGTTGGGAGGTGGTGGCTGCACCGAGGTCGGTGTCTCCCAGTGGCAATGCAGCTCGTAGAGCGGCTGCGGGCCGTGGCCAGCGGGCCACCAGAGCTGGGGGCCGCTGACGACTATCCGACCATCTTCCACGACCGCCACGACGGTCCCGCCCAGGCGCAGTTCCCCCCGCAATTGGCCCGCAGGCGCTTCGGCGACCGGCTCCGTGCCGAGGCCGGGAGGCGGGCTCGCCAGCCCCTCCCATTCCGGGGTCAGGTGCAGCACCACGGTCTCACCGAGGTGTTCTTGGCGGATGTGAACGGAAGCCAGCCGGACGGAGGGCCGGGCCTCCAAGTAGCAGGGACGCCAGATGCCTGCGGTGACGAGCCGAGGCCCCCAGTCCCAACCAAATTGGCACTGTTGCTTGCGGATGCGCACTGGCCCT
>DAIQNO010000149.1:1258-6264 GCA_036788355.1 Opitutales bacterium
GCCAAGGGGAGACGAAATCCCGCGCCTCGCGGATGTAGTCGCTGGCTCGGTGAAAGATGACCTCCAGCTGATGCACCTGGCCTGCCCGTAAACGGCCCCCGACTGGCAGCCGATAACCCAGGAACATGTTCTCGGCCTTCAGCACCTCCTCGCCGTCTAGCCGCACGGTGGCGACGGTATCGAGGCCCTCGAAGACCAGGTCTAGGTCGCCCGCCGACAGCAGTTCAGCCGACGCCACTAGCTCGCGGCGATAGTGCCACTCGCGTTCGGAGACCCACTGCACGGCCTGCTCCTCGCGGGCGTAGAACGGGTCGGCAATCAATCCGTGCCGAAGCAGGTCCTCGTGCACGCAGCCCGGCACTTGGGCGGCACGCCACGCCGACCCGCCCACTTCGCTAAACTCCCAACCGCTCGACAAGTCCTGCGTCATTTTGTCAAAAATACGCAGGAAAGTGAGCCTGGGAAAGTCCAAAAAGCAGCCCGCAGAAAGCGTTTAGCTAGTGTCCAGGGAGTTAAGTTCGTCGCCTAATTTGCCGGTTCAATAAGCCCCAACGGGGCGAAAGGTGCAAGCCCTGGGTGGAGCGACGCAGGAGCGCAACCCTGGGGAAACGGTTGGCGATACCACCAAAGTCCTGAAAGGACGACACCCCGATGGCGCAATCGATGGAAATTTTGGCCGATTCGATCATGTTCAGCCGCGCCGATCGTTCTGTCGCCCTTTCAGGGCTTTGGACCTTGAACGTCGGCAGACCCAGGGTTGCGCTTCGCTGCACCCTGGGCTTCAACCTTTCGCCCCGTTGGGGCTGGAACTCAGCGGCGGACTTAGCTCGCAGGACACTAGGGCAGGAGGCGGAAGAAGGTGCGCTTACCGGCTTGGATGACCACTGGCTCGGAGGGGTGGGTGAAGGGCTGGCGGGGGTCGAGTAAGGGGTCGCCGTTGACCCGCACGGCCCGCTGCTCGGCCAGGCGCCGGATTTCCTTGCGGCTGGGGAAGAGCTGGGTGGCGTCCATCAAGTCGAGGAGGGAGGGAGTTGCCGCCCCTGCGGGCGCCTCTCCGACTAAGTCCGACCAAGCATACTCGGGCATTTCGGTGGGGATCTCAGAGCGTGAGAACACCGTTTCAAAGTGCTCCAGCTCGGCCTTGGCGGCGGCCAGGGAGTGAAACCGCGCCACCAGCGCCGAGGCCAGGTGCTTTTTCTGATCCATCGGGTGGCCCGCCTGGTGCCGGGCGATGGCGGCATTATCCATCAGGAGCAACAGCCGGAAATAGTCCCACATCGTCTCATCGCTGATCGACATGACCTTGCCAAACATGTCCCGAGGCGTGTCGTTAAAGGCGATGTAGTTGTCCTGCGACTTGGACATCTTCTTCACGCCGTCGAGCCCCACCAGCAGTGGCATGGTCAGCACGGCCTGGCCGTCCTGGCCCGCGTCCTTCTGCAACTGCCTCCCGACGAGGCAGTTGAAAAGCTGGTCACTGCCCCCGAGTTCGACATCGCTGTGCAACATTACCGAGTCGTAACCTTGAACGAGGGGATAGAGGAACTCGACGATGGAAATCGGGGCGTGCTGCTGGTAGCGTTGGCTAAAGTCGTCGCGCTCCAGCATCCGGGCCACGGTCATTTTCCGCGCAAGGTTGAGACAGTCCCCGAAGGACATTTTGCTAAACCACTCACTGTTATAGCGGACGGTGGTCTGGTGGTAGTCCAGCACCTTGAAGGCTTGATCGAGGTAGGTCCGGGCGTTCTCCCGCACCTCCTCGGTGGTCAGCACCGGGCGGGTGGACGAGCGCCCGCTGGGGTCGCCAATCGTCGCGGTGTAGTCGCCAATCAGCAGGATACATTCATGCCCCTGATCTTGGAACTGGCGGAGCTTGTTGAAAACGACCAGATGCCCGAAAGTCAGGTCGGGCCGGGTGGGATCGACCCCCAGCTTCACCTTCAGCCGCCGACCCGCCCCCAGCCGCTCCCGAAGTTCATCCGCCCCAACGGCATTTTCGGTATTCGACAGAAGCTGATCCAGCAGGCTCATAAGGATGCAAAACCCGGAGTCAACGCCCCCGCCACCGCCGCTTCAAGCTAAAAGCTCCGTCCCACGGGCCGCCAATGCCCATTGCAGTCGGTTCGATGAGGCCAGATTGATGCTCCGCTTCGTAGAACCGAGGCTTCCGCGAGCCTTCTCCTGGTGATGGGGCGCCTTGTCTAGATCGTTTCGCGGGTCAAGACGAGGTGGATGTCGCTGAGGGGGGGCATGGCGGTGGCTCCAAGGCGGCTCGAAACTTCACCGAGGATGCTGTCGTGGAGTTCACCGAGGTCGCGGGCTTCGGTTGTCCAGTTGAATCGCCGGCAGACGGCAGAATAGCCGCCATGCAGGCGTTGGGTCACTTCGATAAACAACATGGGAGGTTGGGCACTCATTGACGCAGAAAGTTGCGAGAAAATCACGGGATTGACGCAGAAACGCCGCCGATGGATGTTCATGCCTACTGCCGAGCGGGCTGATTGCCCCCGTCTAGCTGCGGGAATCCCCTCAAGGGATACCGAGAGCCAGCAGAAATTGTTCCCAGGAAGACAACCCGCCGTATCTGGAAGGAGCAAGACCGCCTTGGAGGAGACGGCCTTGGCGGGCGCAATCGGCAGCACCCGAAACCTCTAGCTGGCGGCAGATTCCAGCATCCAGATGATGGCGCCGAGCTTCGCAATATGGTCCTCGTAAAGCGTGGCGGTGCCGATGTCGCCATTTTTATCAGCGAGCCCATGGATGCTCTTGGCGTCGGTCAAGAGGACTTCAAAACCGGCCTTGACGCCCTGCAGCAGTTCCTCCGCCGAGAAGGCACGGGAGTCTTCCTCGGCCAGGCTGGTGGTCTGAAGGTATTTTGCGAGGGAGGCCAGTGGGCGTGCCCCGAGTTGCAGGATGCGCTCCGCTACATCGTCGTAAAAACCACCAATGTAGTCGTAATACTCCTCCGTCTTGGCGTGCAGGGTAAAGAACTGGAGGCCGCGGATGTTCCAATGGTAGTTGTGAAGCTTGACCCAGAAGACATGGAGGTTGGCCAGGTCGTGGTTGAGCGCGTCGATGATACTTTTGTGAACCATAATTCAGAGAATAACGCGACAGGCACGCGTTGTCCAGCCGAAAACCGAAAAATGGTGAAAATGCGATCAATCAGAAGGGCTTATCAGCCCCATTTTGTCACCGTTAAAATTGCTGAGTGCGGAAACTTGAGGTTGCAGCCGTCCCGGAGCGCAGGACGATGCCAGGGGAGCTGTTTTTTTCGGCATTTTCGCGGAAAGCCCAGCGGTCGGCAGGCAGTGACGCCAGCGGGTTGAGGTGTTATGCTTACCTAAGCCTGCTATGTCTGAAGAAGCCCAATTTATCGACATCGACGCCGAAGCGATGGATCCCCGCTTGCGTAAGCAACTGGCGGCCGCCCAGAAGAATCTGGCCAAGAACCCGGCTTACGTGATCGAAGTGGCCGGGGATGTCGTGGCCCGTCAACCGGGCAATCTGGAGTTTCGGAAGCTGCTCTTTGACGCCCGCCTGCGGGCGAGTGCCGGGAAGACCGGTGGCTTTACCAAGTTCATGGGCACGCTCACCCGGACGCCGTTCCAGCTCAAGGGCAACGCGCAGTTGAAGAAGGATCCCGCTTCGGCCTTGGCGACGGCCGAAAAGATCATTGCCAAAAGCCCGCAGGACGCCAGCGGCTACCGGATGCTGGCCGAGGCGGCCACCCTGCTCAAGATGCCTCAGACCGCCGTGATCTGCCTGGAGGTGGCCCACCAACTGGTGCCCGGTGAGACCGAAGTGACCCTCGACCTTGGCGACGCCCTGCTGGCCGTCGGCAGGGCCGTGGACGCTACAAAAATGGCCGACCTGGTGCTGCGGGAGCATGAAGCGCAGGAGCGCGCCGCCGAGCTCGTCCGACGGGCGGCAGTGGCGATGGCCATCGATAAAGGCTATGACAAGGCGGAGAGCTACCGCGACCTGATCGCGGACAAAGCAGAGTCGGAGCAGCTCGAAGAACAGAGCCGCGCCAAAAAGGACGATGAAACCTTGCAACGGGAGCTCGACCGGCACCTCGCGACCCTCAGCCGACAGCCTGACGACGTGGTGCTGTTCCGCAAAATCATCGACGTGCTGCGGGCCTTGCAACGGCTTCCCGAGGCAATTGAGTACGCCGTTAAGGCCCGCAAGACCCCTAACGGTTCCGGAGATCCCACCCTGGAGCGGCTTGAAAATGACCTCCGGGAGCAGGTTTTGTCGGATGAATTGGAAGCGGCTAAGGCCTCGCTGGCTGGGCGCATGAACGACCCGGCGGCCCGCCAAGCCTTTAGCAATGCCAAGACTGCTCTGGCGACCTTCCGCCTGACTTCGGCGGAGAGCTTCGTCGAAAAATACCCCAACGACTACCTCGGGCGCTTCCGCCTCGGGATGCTCTACGCGGAGGCGGGTCGCCACGACGAGGCCATCGCCGAGCTCCAGCGCGCCCAGCGCAACCCGCAGGTGCGGATCAAGGCGATTTTGGCCACAGGTAAGTCCATGATGGCCAAGGGCATGAACGACCTGGCGATCGAGCAGCTCGAGAACGCAAAGCGCGACTCCCCGCTGATGAACGACCTGAAAAAGGAGATCATCTACGAGCTGGCCCAGGCGCACGAGCAGCTTGGCAACCGCGACAAGGCCATCACGGAATATAAAGTCATCTACCAGGCCGACATCGGCTTCCGCGACGTGGCCGCCAAGATCAACGCCTTCTACACCAAGGTGTAAAACAGGCGCGTCAACCGAGGATTGCCAAGCGGCGGGGATTTCGCATCTCCTGCGTGGTGCCCGTTTTTTCCGTCATTACTCCGCTGTTCAATCGGGCCGACTTGATCGGGCAGGCTCTGGAATCGCTGCGCCAGCAAAGTTGGCGGGATTTTGAGGTGCTGGTGGTCGATGATGGGTCGACCGATAACGGTGCGGCGATGGTGGCCGAGCAATTTCCCGAGGTCCGCCTGTTCCGA